>JAYSVE010000263.1:0-28360 GCA_043718725.1 Methylibium sp. | reverse complement strand
CGGCCAGGCAGTATCGAGCGCCCGGAACTCGGCGCGGGTGTTCGATCGTGGCACCTGCGATTGAGTCGGGATCACGCGGGCGCAGCGGGTGCGGGGGTGGTCCGCCGGCCGCGCCGCTTCCTGATCTACCGCGTTGAGCCCGAGCTGCTCGTGGTGGGCCGGGTGCTGCACGACGCCATGGAATTGGCGCGGCACTTGGACCCCGATACATCCTGGGAATAGCTGCCGGCATGCATTGGTACGCCGCCTACGCCCTCACCGCCGAAGACCGCGCGTTCATCGAAAGCCGCTCGATGTTCTTCCTGGCCAGCGCCGACGCGCAGGGCCGGCCCGATTGCTCGTACAAGGGCGGCGACCCGGGCTTCGTGCGCGTCACGGCCGACAACGAACTGGCCTTCCCCAGCTACGACGGCAACGGCATGTTCCGCAGCCTGGGCAACCTGCTGGTCAACCCGGCGGTGGGGCTGCTGTTCATCGACTTCGAGTCGCCCAAACGGCTGCGCGTGAACGGCCAGGTGCGGGGGGTCGACGACGATGAACTGCTGGGCAGCCTCGTCGACGCGCAGATCTTGGTGCGGGTGCGCGCCGAACGCATCTTCCCTAACTGCCGGCGCTTTATCCACCGCATCGCCACGGCCGAACCGTCGCCCTACGTGCCCCGCGCCGGCCACACGCCGCCGGAGCCGAAGTGGAAGAGCTTCGAGATGTTCGTCGACGTGTCGCCGCGAGATGCTGGGAAGCGTTGACTCGAGGTTCACCGGTGGGCGTCAGCCGTGCGGCGATAGGCGGGGACTCGCACGGCGACCTGCGGCACGGCCGCTCCGTTGTCGCCGGCGTTGAAACGGCCCGCGCCGCGGCATCCAGCGCGGCGGCACGCGCGCTGCGTTCGCCTTCGGCCGGAGGAGGCAGTTGGGCCACCCGTTCGCCAGCGCGCCGCGGGTCGCTCGTGACACACACCAGCCGGGCGACCTCGACCTCGACCTCGACCTCGACCTCGACCTCGACATCGCCCTCGACCTCGACCTCGACCTCGGTCCGGCAGCGCACGGCGCGTGCCGCGGCCAGGTCCTTGCGGCCGGCGTCCAGCGCCAGCGCCGCCGCCTTGTTGAGCGCGTAGGTCAGGTGCGCCTTGTCGTCCAGTTCGCGCAGCGCGTCCAGGCTTTCGGCCAGCAGTGGCTCGGCACCGGCGTCGCCCTCGCGCAGCCGGGCCAGCGCGTTCAGCGCCTGCGCAAACGATGCCTTGGGCTCGCCCATGCGCGCGGCGGCGTCGGCAATTTCGCCGGCGTGGCGCAGCACGTCGGCAAAGCGGCCGTGCTCAAGCTCCATGGTGGCCAGCCAGACCATGCATTCGCATTCGCGCAAGTGGTTCTTGGTCAGCCGGGCCAGCGCCACGGCGCGCGCCAACGCATCGCAGGCGGCGGCCAGTCCGCCCTGCGCCCGCACCACCAGGCTGCGGCCCCATGCGATCTTCATGACGTTCAGGTCGAATTCGGCGGCCAGCGCGGCGGCCTCGTCCAGCATCGCGGTGGGTCAATAGCCCCGCACCCGATCGACCAGGTGCTGCAACGGCGTGCCCTGCCGCAGCGCCTGCGCATTGCCCGCCACCACCTGGGCCGCGCTGCGCGCATCGGTCAACGCGGCGATGTGCGGCAGCACGGTGACCTGGGGATGGACCCAGAACGCATGGTCGGTGGGCAGCGGTTCGGTGTTGAACACATCGAGCACGGCGTGGCTCAGGTGGCCGTTGTCCAGCGCGGCCAGCAAGTCCGCCTCCACCACGTGCGCGCCGCGCGCCAGGTTCACCAGGCTCGTCCCGCGCTTCATCTGCGCGAAGCGCGCTGCGTTGAAGAAGCCGCGTGTTGCCGGCGTCAGCGGCAGCAGGTTGATGACGATGCGGGCCGCGGCCAGCAGGTGCGGCAGGGCGGCGTCGCCGGCCGACGTGGCCACCCCGTCGACGACCGTGTTGCGCGTGCTCCAGCCGAGCACCGGGTAGCCATTGCGCGCCAGGCGCTGCGCGACGCCGCGGCCCATCTGGCCCAGGCCCAGCACCGCCACCGGGATGTCGCCGGCGCGCCGCTGCGCATGCTGGCGCCACTGCCCGGCGCGCTGCCGCTCGGCATAGGCAAAGAAACCGCGGTGCAAGCCGAGCACCGCCCACAGCGCCGTCTGCGCCATGGCCTCGGTCATCAGCGGGTCCACCATCCGGGCCAGCGGCACATTGGTGGGCACGCCCGGATCGGCCAGCAGCGTGTCGACGCCGGCCCACAGCGACTGGATCAGTTGCAACGCCGGCAGTCCTTGCAAGGCGCCGCTGGCCGGGTTGGCCACCAGCGCAATGTCGATGTCAGCCGCCGCCGTGGCACCTCGCTCGCGCAGCAGCTGCTCGCCCGGCAAGGCGGCGTGCAGCGCGGGCCACCAGGCGGCCCATTCGCCGGCACTGAAATCGGCAGCGACCAGGATGCTCATCGGCCGCGTCGCGTCACGGCGGCGCCACCGCGGTCTGCAGACGCTGCAATGCGCGCTGCACCGTCTGCGCGCGAATCGCGGCCCGGTCTCCGTGAAGCCGCAGCAACTCCGCCTGGGCCGGCTGGCCGGCCCGCGCCACGGCCAGCCACACCGTGCCCACCGGCTTGTCCGGGCTGCCGCCGCCGGGGCCGGCGATGCCGGTGACCGCCACGGCCAGCTCGGCGTGCGACCGCAACAGCGCCCCTTCGGCCATCGCGCAGGCCACCGCGGCACTGACGGCGCCATGCGCCTGGATCAGCGCCGGCGGCACGCCCAGCAGCTCGGTCTTGGCCTCGTTGGAGTAACTCACGAAGCCGCGCTCGAACCAGTCGCTGGAGCCGGCGATGGCGGTGCAGGCGGCCGCGATCATTCCGCCGGTGCACGACTCGGCCGTCGCCAGCCGCAGGCCCTGGGCGCGCAAGGCGTCGCCGAGCGCGATCACCAGCGCGTCGAAGCGGTTCAAAGGAACCTCCACAGCGCGATGACGAGGAGTGCGCACAGCGCCGCCACCAGGTCGTCGAACAGGATGCCGAAGCCCTGAGCCCAGCCGACGGGCTGGCCACGCTTGCCCTTGAACAAGGCGTCGGCCCAGGCCACCGGGCCGGGTTTGGCGGCATCGAAAAAACGAAACAGCACGAAGGCCCAACACTGGGCCCAGAAGCCCGCGGGCGTGACCAGCCACAGCACCAGCCAGAACGCGACGATCTCGTCCCAGACGATCGCGCCGGGGTCGGCGACGCCCAGGCTGCGCGCCGTCACCGTGCAGGCCCACCAGCCCAGCAACAGGCTTGCCGCGATCAGCCCGGCCCATTGGGCGGTGTTCAGATGCGGCTGCAACCAGGCAAAGGCCAGCCAGGCCCACAGCGTGCCCACCGTGCCGGGCGCCTTGGGCGACAGGCCGCTGCCGAAGCCCAGGGCCAGCACGTGCGCCGGATGGCCGACCAAAAAACGCCAGCTTGCCTTGCGTGGGGCGCGCGGCACGGGCGGGTCGAGAAGCGTCGGCGCCGTCATGTCTTGAAGTGGTCGAAAGAACCGAAGCGGTTGACCAACGCTCGGCGCTGGGCGTCGATCAGCCGCAGGCCCGCGCCAGCCTCGATCACACCGATGCGCGTGACCTGAACCGCGGCTTGGCGCGCCGCGGCGGCGACCGCCGGCGCGGCGCCAGGCGGCGCGGTGAAGACCAGTTCGTAGTCGTCGCCGCCGCCCAGGGTGCATTGGCGTTGCAGGGCCTGCGCCTGGCGGCCCAGTGCGGCGCTGCGCGGCACGGCATCGACATCGACCGTGGCGCCCACGCCCGAACGACGCAGGATGTGCGTCAGGTCGCCGAGCAGGCCGTCCGACACGTCGATGGCGCTGCTGGCCAAGCCGCGCAAGGCCAGGCCCAGCGCCACGCGCGGCTGGGGCTGCTCCATCGCCAGCCGCACCGACTCAAAATCCAGGCCCTCCAGCGCCACCGTGCCGCGCAAGGCCTCGAGCGCCAGGCGCGCGTCGCCCACGCTGCCGGACACATAGACCGCGTCGCCGGCCTGCGCGCCAGAGCGCAGCAGCGCCTGGCCAGTGGGCACTTCGCCGAACACCGTGATGCAGATGTTGAGCGGGCCCTGTGTGGTGTCGCCGCCGACCAACTCGCACCCGTGCTGCTCCGCCAGCGCAAACAGCCCGGTGGAAAACCCCTGCAGAAAAGCCTCGTCGACGGCCGGCAGGGCCAGCGCCAGCGTGAACGCCATGGGCCGGGCGCCGCAGGCGGCGAGGTCGCTCAAATTGACCGCCAGGGCCTTGTGCCCGAGGCGCTGCGGCGCAAGGGTCGAGACGAAATGCCGGCCGTCGACCAGCATGTCGCTGGACACCGCCAGTTGCATGCCGGGTGCGGGCGTGAACAGCGCGCAGTCGTCGCCGATGCCCAATTGGGCGCGCTTCACCGGGCGGGTGAAGTACTTGGCAATCAGGTCGAATTCACCCAGGGACATGGTCAGATTGTCAGCGCGCGCAGCGGCGAGGGTGGCCAGCGCGTCATGATCACCCCCAGGCCGACGACGGCGTCGTCCGCCCCCCGAGGGGGTATGAGCAAAGTGGCAAAGCCACATTTGCTCATGACGGCCACAGCCCCAGGTGCTCCCTGAGCACGTTGGCCAGTTCGACCGCCGACTTGACACTCATCTTCTCGAACACGCGGGCGCGGTGGACCTCGACCGTGCGCACGCTGATCCGCAGTTCGTCGGCGATCAGCTTGTTGGCCCGGCCGTCGACGACCAGGCGCATCACCTCGCGCTCCCGCTCGGTCAGCTCGGCGAGGCGGTGCCGCATGGAGCCGCGGTCCAGGCGCGCACGGATCGCGCTTTCGCTGCAAAGCAGGGCCTGCTCGACGCGGTCGACCAGGGCGTTGTCCGAGAACGGTTTCTCGACAAAGTCGAACGCCCCGCGCTTGACCGCCGACACCGCCGTGGGAACGTCGCCATGGCCGGTGAGGAAGATCACCGGCAACGTCGCCAGCAGGCCGCGCTCGACCAGGCGATCGAACAGCAGCAGGCCGCTGATGCCGGGCATGCGCACGTCCAGCAGCAGGCAGCTCGGTGCGGTGGGCCATTCGTCGCGCGCAGCCGACGGGTGGGCGCCGAGCATGGCTTCGAAGGCCTCGGCGCTGGCAAACGCTTCGGACAGCAGACGGCGTGAGCGCAACAACCAGGCCAGCGCGTCGCGCACCACGTCTTCGTCGTCGACCAGGTAGACCACGGGCAGGCCCAGCGCGGGCGCGGTGTTGAAGGTCATCGAATCATCTCGACGGGAGGGCGGCGGGCATCGGGTTGTTCGGGCGGCGGCTTGTTGCGGTCACCCGTGACACATGGGAGCGTAAACCGAAACTCCGTGCCCACCCCGCCGGGCAGGTTCTCGAACTCGAGCGTGCCGCCATGCTGCTCGACCACGCTACGGCACAGGCTCAACCCCAGGCCCATGCCCTCGCTGCGGGTCGTGAAGAAGGGCGTGAACAGGCGCTGCGCCACCTCGGTCGAGATGCCCGGCCCGCGGTCGGCGATATGGAAGCTGACCCAACGCGCGTCGGTCTGGCGCACCCGGATGCGCAGTTCACGCTGGGCGACATCGGTGTTCTGCTCCATGGCCTGTATGCCGTTGCGCGTGAGGTTGAGAAGCACCTGTTCAAGCATCGTGCGGTCGCACACCACCCTGGGCGGCGGGTCGGGCATGTCGAGCTCGACCCGGGTGCCGCTCTTGCGGGCCTGCAGGCGCACCAGCGGCAGGACGGCGTCAATCAACACGTCGGCACGCACCGGCTCACGCGCCTGTTCGCGCCGGCGCACGAAGTCGTGCACGCTCTTGATGACGCGCCCGGCGCGCTCGGCCTGCTCGGCGATGCGTTGTGCGGCGTGCTGCAGCATTTGCGCCGATTCCAGGCCGAGCGTGCCGTCCTTCAGCAGGTTCAGCGAGCCGGCCGCGTAACTGGCGATGGCCGCCAGCGGCTGGTTCAGTTCGTGGCTCAGCAGCGAGGCCATCTCGCCCACGGTCGCCAGGCGCGCGGTGGCCTGCAGCCGCTCCTGCTGTTGGCGCGACAGTTCCTCGACCCGTTTTTGCGCGCTCACGTCGAGCACCGCACTCATCCAGCCGGTGTGGCGGCCGCCGGTGTCCACCAGGGGCGCTTCGAAGATCAGCACGGCGAAGCGGTCGCCACTGCGGCGCATGAAGATGGTCTCGAAACCTTCGCGCGAGGCCGGCTCGCTGCGCTGGGCGACCAGGCGGGCGGGCTGGCGGCGGGCGTATTCCTGCGCCAGCTCGGGCGGCCAGTACGGCGGCACGGTCTGCCCGACCAGCTCGGCGGGTGCAAACCCGACCATGTCGCAAAAGGCCCGGTTCACGTAGGTGATGCGGCCCTGCGGATCGCGGGCGCGCAACCCGGTGATCAAGGAATCTTCCATGGCCCGGCGAAACGCCAGCGCTTCGGCCAGCGCCGCTTCGGCGCCGGCGCGCCGGCGCACGTCGCGCGCCAGCAGCAGCACCACCCCGCCCAGGGCCAGCGACAACCCCAGCACCAGCGCCACCGCCAGGTTCGGAATCAGCCGCGGGCGGCCGGAGCGGCTGTCCAGCCGCAGTTGCAGCGCCAGCCCTGGCAGGTCGACGACGCGTTCGGCCACAAAGACACCCGCGCCGCGTTGCAGGCCAGCGCGTGCCAGGCGCGAGCCGTCGCCATCGACAAACGACAACTCATGGTCGCGCGTGGATTCGGCGCCGACCAGCTCGTCGAGCAGGCGGGCGAGCGCGAAGGTGGCGGTCATGAAGCCGTCCGGCGCGCCGTGCCGCCGCAGCGGCAGGCACAAGTCGACGACCTCCACCCCCAGCCCGCCCGGCCAGGGCACAAAGTAGCTGCGCGAAAAGACCGGAGCCGCCTGACGCTGCGCGCTGTCGCAGGCCAGGCCGGTCTCCAGCTCCATGTTTTGGCGTGGAAACTGGGTGAACAAGGGCGCCTGGAACGGCGAATCGACGGCGTCGACGATGCTCTTGCGCGGATCGCGCCGCTCGATGCGCAGCAGGCTGGGCTGGGCATGCAGCAGTGCCGCCGCGTCGGCACGCCATTGGTCCAGCGGCGGGTCGTTCCAGAGCAAGGCCTGCAGGTTTTGCTGATCTCGGGCAAGTTTTTGCTTCAACTGTGCGGCGGCGCTGACCGTGGCGGCGTCCACCGTTTCCTGGGCGCGGGTGTTCTCGTGGTTGAGTGTGAGCGCCACCAACAGCGACTGGGCCACCGCGAGCAGGCCGACCAGCGCAGACCACAGGGCCAGTCGTCGCCAGCGGCGCGGGCGCGGCGCCGACAGGGCGAGGACGGGATCGTTCATGGGCGCGTCAATGGGATGGGCCGGCTTGTTCGGTTGATGCGACCGACCGCGGACGCAGTTTCGCCGATCCCGGCCGGGCCGTACCGCGGCAATGCCCGCCTTGGCGGTCGGCGTTTGGGTGGCGACGGGTGTGAAGTCGCTCGGCGGGGTGCGCAAATCGGACGCTGCGACGCGGGCCGCACTTCTACAATCAGGGCCGGTTTTGACCCGTCCCCCCCGAGGCCAACGGCAAAACCATTGCGCCACACCGGCTCTGCGATCGAACCTTACCGAGACCCGAGATGCCCGACTCCAACGAAAAGAGCGCCGAGTTGCGCCGCGCGGCGCTGGACTATCACGAGTTTCCGACCCCGGGCAAGATCGCCGTCGGCGCGACCAAGCAATTGGTCAACCAGCATGACCTGGCGCTGGCCTATTCGCCCGGGGTGGCGGCGGCCTGCGAAGAGATCGTCGCCGACCCGGCGAACGCGTTTCGGTACACCGCGCGCGGCAACCTGGTGGCCGTCATCACCAACGGCACGGCGGTGCTGGGCCTGGGCAACATCGGCCCGCTGGCGGCCAAGCCGGTGATGGAAGGCAAGGCGGTTTTGTTCAAGAAGTTCGCCGGCATCGACGTGTTCGACCTGGAACTCAATGAGAACAACCTCGACAAGCTGATCGACATCGTCGCGGCGCTGGAGCCCACCTTCGGCGGCATCAACCTCGAAGACATCAAGGCGCCAGATTGCTTTTATGTCGAACGCGCGTTGCGCTCGCGCATGAAGATCCCGGTCTTCCACGACGACCAGCACGGCACCGCCATCGTCGTTGGCGCCGCCTTGCTGAACGGGTTGAAGGTCACCGGCAAGGACATCCGGGCCGTCAAGCTGGTGGTCTCCGGCGCGGGGGCCGCCGCGCTCGCCTGCCTGGGGCTGCTGGTCAAGCTGGGCCTGCCGCGCGAGAACATCTGGGTCACCGACCTGGCCGGCGTGGTCTATGAGGGTCGGACCGAACTGATGGACGAAGACAAGGTCGCCTTCGCCCAGCAGACGGCCCAGCGCACGCTGGCCGAGGTGATGGAGGGCGCCGACATCTTTCTGGGACTGTCGGCCGGCGGCGTGCTCAAGAAGCCCATGGTGGCGGCGATGCGCGCCAACCCGATCATCTTTGCGCTGGCCAACCCGACGCCGGAGATCCTGCCCGAGGAAGTGCTCGAGGTGCGCAACGACGCCATCATGGCGACCGGGCGCAGCGACTATCCGAACCAGGTCAACAACGTGTTGTGCTTCCCGTACATCTTTCGGGGCGCGCTCGACTGCGGCGCAACGACGATCACGGTGGAGATGGAAATCGCCTCGGTGCATGCGATTGCCGAACTGGCCCAGGCCGAGCAAAGCGAGGTCGTGGCGGCGGCCTATGCGGGCGTCAACCTGAGCTTTGGGCCGCAATACTTGATCCCCAAGCCGTTTGACCCGCGCCTGATGATGATGATCGCCCCGGCGGTGGCCCGGGCCGCGGCGGCGTCGGGCGTGGCCGCTCGGCCGATCCCGGACTTCGAGGCCTACCGGCAAAGGCTCCAGGCCTTCGTGTATGCCTCCGGCAGCACCATGCGGCCGATCTTCAATCTGGCCAAGAACGCCCTGCACAAGCGCCTGGCTTTCGCCGAAGGCGAGGAGGAGCGCGTCCTGCGAGCCGTGCAGGTGGTGGTCGACGAAGGCCTGGCGCGCCCCACCTTGATCGGCCGACCCGCGGTGATCGCGCAGCGGGTCGAAAAGTTCGGCCTGCGCCTGCAACCCGGGCGCGACTACGACATCGTCAACACCGAGGACGACCACCGTTTTCGCAGCTACTGGCAGGCCTACCACGAACTGACCGCACGCAAAGGCGTCACCGCGCAACTGGCCAAGATCGAGATGCGACGCCGCCTCACGCTGATCGGCGCCATGCTGCTCAAGACCGGCGAGGTCGATGGTTTGTTGTGCGGTACCTGGGGCACCACGGCGATGCACCTTCAGTACATCGACCAGGTGATCGGCCTGCGCGAGGGTGCCAAAACCTATGCCTGCATGAACGGCCTGATCCTGCCGGGGCGCCAGGTGATGCTGGTCGACACCCATGTCAACCACGACCCGACCGCCGAACAACTGGCAGAAATCACGGTGTTGGCGGCCGAGGAAATGAGGCGTTTCGGCCTCATCCCCAAAGCGGCATTGCTGTCGCACAGCAACTTCGGTTCCAGCAACCAGCCTTCGGCCGTCAAGATGCGTGAGGCCCTGGCCTTGTTGCGTGCGCGCGCGCCCTGGCTTGAGGTGGACGGCGAGATGCACGGTGACACGGCGCTGGACGCCGTCCTGCGAGCGGAGGTCATGCCCGGCTCAACCCTCAGCGGCGAGGCCAACCTGCTGGTCCTGCCAAACATCGACGCCGCGAACATCAGTTACAACTTGTTGAAAACGGCTGCGGGGGGTGGCATCGCCATCGGCCCGGTCCTGTTGGGCGCCGCCCAACCGGTGCACATCCTCACGCCCTCGGCAACGGTTCGGCGCATCGTCAACATGACCGCGCTGACCGTGGCGGACGCCAACGCGGCACGGGGATGACGCGTCGCGGGTGCCGCCTCAACGTTTGAGCTTGACGTCCGCGCCGGCATGAGTTGGCGTGAGCCGGCATGAAATAGGCGACTCCGAATTGGCGGAAACCTCACAGGCTAGAGGTTCAGCAGCCTGGCGTCCCAAACCACACCACTGAATGTCTTTTCAAGGCGCGCCTTTTGCAGAATGCGTGTGCACACTTACATTCAGGTCCATGGCTACTCTTGAGGGGACTGCTTGAGCTTTTGTTGCCGATTCGGTACCATCATGGTTTCGGAATTCAGGGATTACCCGTGTTTTTTTCAGGTTCGACACTCCGGGGGCAAACTCTTCATAAGTTGGGACTCGCTATCACCCTGACGCTTGCCACGTTGAGTTTTTCCGCCGCCCATGCCAGGGGGCCCAATTCGGCCCCAGAAACCGTGGGCTTGGCCCAACTGCCCCTGGAGGCGCAGAACACCGAACGCTTGGTTCGCTCCGGCGGCCCGTTTCCCTACCCCAACAAGGACGGCTCGGTGTTCGGGAATCGCGAGCGCCTCCTGTCTGCGAAACCGCGCGGCCACTACCGTGAGTACACCGTGAAGTCCCCCGGGTCGCGGGACCGCGGTGCGCGACGAATCGTCTGCGGCGGGCGTCAACCGACCGAGCCGGAGGCCTGCTTCTATACCGATGATCACTACGCGACCTTTCGCAAGATCGTGAAGTGAGCGTTGACTGAGATTTTTTTACTATCGCAGAGGAGGATCGCGACCATGCTTTTGCAGACAGTCCGTCCAAACATTGTTCAATCGATCCGCGCTTATCGCGTCGAAGACTTGCAAGAGGCTGCTCAAGGGGCCGGACAGCATTTCCTCTACGCCAATCTGACGGCGGCCCAGGCCAAGCAAGATGTGCTCGAGGGCATTGCGCAGGCCTTCTTGTTCCCGGCCCATTTCGGCAAAAACCTCGACGCGCTCTACGACTGCATGACCGACCTGGTCCACAAGGCCGGTGCGCAGCCTGGATTCGTGGTGGTGCTGGAGCAGTTGCCCGACAATCCGCGCTTCGACCGCGAAGCCCGAGAACAGCTGCTCGACGTGTTTCGGGATGCCGCCGATTTTTGGGCCGAACGAAAAATTCCATTCAGGTGCTTCTATTCTTTTCAGTAGCCCGCTCTCAAGACCACGGGTCTTGGGAGCGGGCTACCGAAGGAACCCAAAGCGTGGCCGCCAAGCCGGCCAAGGCGGCGGTCAAAAGCGCCACCAACAGCACATTCGGAATGAACATGCCTTTGATGAGCAGCGCCTTTGACACGGCGATGTGGCTCAACGCGGCGTGATTGGTTTTGGCACTTGTCGATGCGGTTGATCGGCACGATGCGAATCGACGAAAAAGCGGCCCATCGGCCGCTTTTTCGCAAGCTTGGCGCGGCCGCACCGTACTGACGGTCACGCCCTGGAGCACCCCAACGCCAGGGCCAGATAGTCGGCCACGCTGACCTCTTCGGCCCGGCGCTGCAAATCAAACGAACCCGAGAATTCACGTTCTGCCAGCCAGCGGCCCAGGGTGTGCCGCAACAACTTGCGCCGCTGCGAAAACGCCACGCGCACCAGTTCACCCAGCAAGGCCACATCGACCTCGGCGCGTGTGGGCAAGGGGGTCATCCGCACCACCGAGGAGTGCACCTGCGGCGGCGGGTCGAAGGCCTCGGGCACCACGTCAAGCACAGACTCGATCTCGTAACGCCATTGAAGCATCACGCTCAGGCGACCGAAGTCCTTGTTGCCGGGCGCCGCCGCCATGCGCTGCACCACTTCCCTTTGCAGCATGAAGTGCTGATCGACCAGGTGTTCGACGGCGCCCAGCAGATGGAACAGGATCGGCGTCGAGATGTTGTAAGGCAGGTTGCCAACCACCCTCAGCGGCCGACCCTGTGACGCCGCGAGTGCCGGCCAGTCGACGTTGAGCACGTCGGCCTCGATCACGTTCAGCTCGGGCCGCCGCCGTAAGCGCTGCGCCAGGTCACGATCGAGTTCAATGACGGTCAGCCTTTGACAACGTGCGACCAGCGGGTCGGTCATGGCCCCCAGCCCGGGGCCGATTTCGACCAGCGCCTCGCCCGGTTGGGGGTCGATGGCGTCGACGATGGCCGCAATCACCGTGCGGTCTGTCAGGAAGTGCTGGCCGAAGCGCTTGCGCGCGATGTGCTTCACGCCGCCGGCAATTCGCGCTTACAGCGGCGGCTCACGCAACTCCACATAGGCGCGTGCCCGCAACTCGCGAATCCATTCCACATAGGCCTCTTCGAACTTCTGCTCGCGCAAGACGTTGCGGGCCTGGTCGCGCAACTGCTTGGCATCCAGGGTCACTTCGCGGCGCCCCAGCACCTGAATCAGATGCACGCCGAAGCGCGACACGATGGGCTCGGAAATGCCATTCAAGGCCATCGCATTGATGGTGTCTTCAAACTCCGGGACAAAGCCGCCAGGCGAGGCCCAGCCCAGGTCGCCTCCTTGTGCCGCACTGCCGTCCTCGGAGTTCTCTCGCGCCAGTTGCTCGAAGGTCTTGGCCCCACTGACGATCTGGCGCTTGAACTCCGCCAGGCGCCCCAAGGCGGCCTCCTGGGACAACCGGGCCGAAGGCCGCAGCAGAATGTGGCGTGCGCGGGTTTGCTGGATCGACTGGCCACCGGCTTCGCGCTTGTCGACCAGCTTGAGCACGTGAAAACCGGCGCCGGTGCGCAACAAGGTCGGTGCAACCTCACCGGCCTTCAAACCGCGAACGACCTCCATGAACACGTCGGGCAAGCGATCCGGCGCGCGCATGCCGATCACGCCACCTTGGGCCTTGTTGGCATCTTCGGACAGCGCCCGCGCCACCCCGTCGAAGGGTTCGCCGGACCGGACCCGGGCGAGCGCATTCTCGGCCCGCGTCCGGCGTTCTGCCAGAAGGGCCGGGGCGGCGCCTTCGGGGACGATGATCAGGATTTGCGCGATGTTGTATTCGTCGCCACCCTTGGCCGAGGCCCGGCGTCTGTCGATGAACTCGTCAAGCTCGGCGTCGCTGATCCTGATGCGCGACTGCACTTCACGCTCACGGACCCGCTCGTTGAGCAACTGGTCGCGCAGGTTGCTGCGAAAGCGCGCGTAGTCGATTCCGTCCTGCTTGAGCTTGTCGCGCAGTTGCGCCGGCGTGACCTGGTTTTGCAAGGCCACGTTGCCCACGGCGCGGTCGAGTTCGGCCTCGTCCACACGCTGCCCGCTCTCGCGGGCATGGGTGATTTGCACCCGCTCATCAATCAGCGCATCCAGGACTTGGCGTCGAAGCTCGGCGGCGGCAGGCAGGGCGGTTTTGCTTCGGGCCGCCTCTTCACGCACCCTGGCGACACGCAGCTCAAGCTCCGCCGCGGTCACCAGCTCCGTGTTGACGATGGCCACGATGTGGTCGGCATTGCGCGCAGCGCGCTGCTGGGCGACGGCCTGGGGCGCACCCACACCTGCGGCGAATACAGCAACGGCGAGGCACAGAATGAATTTCTTGTCAGTCATTGGGGGGCGGCGGTGCAGGCGCACTGCGGTCGTCGCGGAGCAGCCGGTAACCCTGGATATTGTCCTTCAAGACCTGCAAGGGGTTGGATCCCAGGCTCAGGCGCGACAAGCCGACCAATTCCAGCTGCAAAGCAAGCCGGGTGGTGGCTTCGCTGCGGCCCGTGGACAAACGTTCTGCCACCAGCCGGCCGACCCAGCAACCGGCGTCGTACTCCAGTCCCAGCAACGAGTCGTTGACGCGCCTGTCCTTGGTGCTGTAGTTGACGCGCCCGACACTGTACCAACTGCCGGTGCAGTCCCCGGCCGACCGCTGGCCGGCGGCGCGGTCTTCGAGTGGCGTGGGGCCGTAGATCGGCCACTGCCAGCCGATTTCGACCTGTTCGCTCACTCCGCTGGCGAATCGGTATTTCGCCCCGACCGTGCGATAGGGGCCTGGCGCATAGCGCACGCCCACGATGGAGCGCACGATTCGACTGATGTCCGGGCTGTATTGGACTGAAGCGTCCAGCGTAAGTTTGGGCACCAGGGTGGTGGCGCCGAGCAGCAGCACATCGGAAAAACGCTGGGTCAGCACGCTGCCGTCGGGGGTGATGCGCTGGTCGCGAAACAGGTAGCGCTGGACCAGACCCAGACGAAATGTCTCGGCCCCGGTGTCCGAGTCCAGCACGCGCGAGGTGAGGCCCGCCGTGAGCTGGTGTGAATCGGAAACACGATCGACGCCAGAGAACGTGTTCTCTGCAAAGATCGATTCGAAATTGAAATCCTTTGCGGCCGCGTCGAAGTTCGGGAGCAGGCGCTGGTCCTTGTAAGGCGTCGTGACGTAGAGCAAGCGGGGTTCTAGCGTTTGCCGCACCGCGCGCCCAAACCAGTTCGAATCACGCTCCAGCAGCCAGGCGCTGTCCAAGCTCACGGTCGGGATGAAGCGCGACACGCTGTTGCGGCCGTCGGCCAGCGGCTGGTCGAGTGAATACGCCGCGGCATTGAGCGAAACCTTGGGCGTGAGCGTCCATCCCGGCTCGACGAAGGGTCGGCCGACACTGACCAGCGAATGCAGCCGCAGGCCACCGCGCCGCGAACTGCCGACCGGGTCGCCCGGGTTGACGAATCGGTTGAACTCGGTTTCGACACTGACCTCGAAACCGAGTCCGTCACGCTGCGCGTAGCGCGCGCCGATTTGCGGCCACCGCTCATAAGGTGGCGCGATGGGACTGGCCGGATCCTGCAACACTTGCCAGTCCTGCACGCGGGCATAGGTGGTCCAGTCGCCCCAGGGCCGACTGAGTTCGACCGACGATGACAGCAGCCGAGGCGTCAGGCTCAACACCCGTCGCGGGAAGTCTTTCCAGTAGTTGTCGTCGGAGACCCGCAACGCGCGCAGTTGCAGGTTGACGTCGTGCGGGAGCTGACTTTCGTGGGCCAGGTTGAGCGCATAGCGCGAGCGGCCGGTCAGGCCATCGGTGGGGAGCAGGTTCAGGTTCACCACTCCTTCGTAACGTGGCTCGAGATAGCGAAACTCCGTGTCCAATCCGAGGCCCCGCTTGGCGCTGACGGTGGGCGTCAAGGTCGCGTCGCGATTGCTGGCGATGTTCCAGTAGTACGGCGCCGCCACCTGCAAACCGCCCCGGGTGTCGAGGTTGATGGTCGGTGGCAGCCAGCCTGATTTGCGCGCGTCGTTGAGCGGAAAGCTCAGGATCGGAGACGCCAGGATGGGCACGCCGTAAAAGCGCAACACGGCGTTTTCGGCCACGCCTTCGTTGGTCTCGAAATCCAGCAGCACCTTGTCGCTGGACAACAGCCAGGCCGGCCCGCCCGTACCATCGCTGGGGCAACTGGAATAAGTGGCATCGGTCGCAACGCTGCGCTGATCGTCCAGAAAGTCCAGGCGCTTGGCCGTGCCACCGGCCCCGGTGCGACCGAAAAAATAGCTCGGGCTGAGGAAGAACCCCTCGAAACGCTGCATCTTCAACTGCAGCTCCGGGCCGCTGTAGAGATTGCCGTCGCGGCGCACCTCGACCCGGCCCTTGGCAGACGCCAGATCCTCGGCATAGTCGTAGCTCAGGCGGTCGGCCCGAATCAGCAGGTCACCGCGGCGCAACTCGGCATCGCCAACGGCCTGTGTCTCGATGTCCGGCCGGCCGCGCAATTCCTGGGCCGTCAGGGTGATGGGCAAGTTGCGCTCAGCGCCGCCCGCAAGTGCCGCACGCGGTGTCGGCGAAGCGGGCAGCACGACGCCCTGGGCTTGCGCCTGCTGGGCCCAGGCCCGCCCCTCGAACAAGGCGCCCAGCACCAGGGCCAGCGGCGCCAGGCGCACGCCCAGTGGGCAGGGTGCAATTCGACGGTGGCTCGACAAGGGGAGTGAGGGTGCGCGGCGCCGAGTGGGCGAAGCCACCGGGCGCTGCAGGTCCGCGGCCAGCGCCCGCCGGGGCCAAAGGGTTGGTCGGCAGGGGTGGTTTGTAGAATCGATTATCCATGAGGGTGCGCCGATGATTTGAAACCGACGCGGTGCGGCCCTCGCACAAACCCAACATGCCCTTGCCTGCGGGACCCGCCCGCCCTGTCTCGACGTGAACCCATCCCCCTCTACCGCTTCGGTCCTCTGGGACGATCCTGCCCGCGAGCAGGCGTTCGGCCGGTGGCTCCAGGCGATCGCGCCAAGCCGTGGCCTGCTGGCCTCGACCGTGATCGGCGCGTCCAGCGACGCCAGCTTTCGGCGCTACCTGCGCATCGCCGGCGCCGACCAGCGCACTTTCATCGTGATGGACGCACCGCCCGCGCGGGAAGACGTGCGGCCGTTCGTCCACGTCGCCGCGATGCTTCAAGGCGCCGGGCTGAACGCGCCGCGGGTGCTGGAGTGCAATGTCGAGCAAGGGTTTTTGTTGCTCGACGATCTGGGCTCGGAGCTTTACCTGAATGTGCTTCAGGATGCCGTGGCCCGCGGCGATGCCCGGCGCGCCGACGATCTGATGCGCGACGCCATCGGCGCCTTGCTTCAGTGGCAGACCCGGGCTGACGCGAACCTGCTGCCGTCCTGCGACGATGCCTTGCTGCGGCGCGAGTTGGCGCTGTTCCCGGATTGGTGTGTGGTGCTCGAGCTCGGCGCGGTCTGGACCGCTGAGGAAACCTTGCAGTGGCAAGCGGCCTGCGATCTGCTGGTGCAAAGCGCCCTGTGCCAGGCCAGCGTGGCCGTGCACCGCGACTACATGCCGCGCAATTTGATGGTCTGCGACCGCAACCCCGGCATCCTTGATTTCCAGGACGCGGTGCGCGGCCCGATCAGCTACGACCTGGCATCGTTGTTGCGCGACGCCTTTATCTCCTGGGACGAAGAGACCGAGCTCGACTGGGCCATTCGCTATTGGCAGGAGGCGCGCAAATTGGCGCTGCCGCTGTCCGACGACTTCGGCGAGTTCTGGCGCCAGCTCGAATGGATGGGGCTGCAACGGCACCTGAAGGTCCTGGGCATCTTCTGCCGCTTGAAGCACCGCGACAGCAAGCCCAAATACAGCGACGACTTGCCACGTTTCTTCGCCTACGCCCACAAGGTGGCCAGCCGCTACAACGACCTGCGCCCGCTGGCGCGCCTGCTTGAGCCGCTGATGGGGGCCACACGCACCGAAGTGTACTACTGACGCTGTGGCCCGGCGCTTCCCTGAGATCCGGTCGCGCCGTTCGGGTTGAGCTCAGCGCGACGTTTCGCAACCCGCCGCCTGCAGCCACGGGTCGTGCTCTTGACCGCCGAAGGCCTGCACCAGGAAATCAATGAACGCGCGCGTACGCGCTGGCACATGCTTGCGCGTGGGCATGCCGGCATAAATCCTTGCGGTCAACAGTTGCCACTCGGGCAACAGGCGCTCGAGCGCGTTTTCGAGCAGGGCGTCTTCGACCACGAACGAAGGCAGCGCGGCAACGCCCAGTCCAGCCAAGGCGGCGGCATAGAGCGTGTCCAGGTGGGCCGTGCTCAGCGCCGCACGCGAAAGCTTCTTCGTGACGGATTCTCCCTCGGGCTCGTCATCGCCGAAAGAGCCGCGGCGCAACGTGACCTCGTTGACGAAAGGCGGCCGCATGGTTTCGTGCCCATCCATGTCGGCGGGCGACTTCGGTCGACCATGCAGGTCAAGGTATTCGGGCGAGGCGCACATGATGACCTCGGTGCGCGCCAACAACCGCGCCACAAAGTCGCCGTCGGGCAGTGGCCGAACCACCTGGATGATGCTGACGTCGAAGTTCTCATCGACCGTTTCCACCGGGCCAGAACAAGACAACTCCAGGGTCACGCGCGGAAACTGCGCGCGGAACTTCGGAAGGTGCTTGGCGAGTTGGTGCACGGCAAACGCCGGAGGCGACAACACCCGCAAGTGGCCGCGCGGCTCGGACGTGGCGGCACTGGTCAACGCCTCAGCCTCGTCGATTTCGGTGAGGATTTGCTTGACCCGCTCCAGGTAGAGCTCACCGATGTCGGTCAACGCCAGGCGCCGCGTCGTGCGGTTGATCAGACGGGCCCCCAGATGCTCCTCCAGATCGGCCAGAAGCCGCGTGACCACCGCCGGCGACAGGTTCAGTTCGCGCGCGGCCGAAGAAAAACTTCCCAGCTCCACAACCCGGGTAAATACCCGCATGGAATGCAGTCGGTCCATTGCAAGCCCCCTATTGTTCCGAGAATAGCAATTCTCAATTGAATTCTATGGCCTTTATTGTTTGTTCAGCAATGTCTAGAGTTCACTCCATCGATGAGCCACCCGCAAACGCAGCGACTCACCGAGCAAGGACAAGACGGCCCACAACACCCAAGCCGCCCTGCCCGGAACCGTCAAATCACTTTGTCAGTCAGGAAATCATCATGAACAGCAAACTCCTCTTTGCCGCCACCGTCGCCGTTGCCCTGTTGAGCAGTGGCGTGGCCATGGCCACCGAAGCGACCCAGATCGAGGTGCCCAGCGGGACGCTGACGCGTGCCGAGGTCAGGGCCGAACTGAATCGGGCGATTGCCGCGGGCGACCTGAAGCACCCTTCGGTCAGCCAGGGCGACTTCGATCACTTCTCCGCTGGCATCCGCGCCCGCGCCGAAGTGCGTGACGAGGCCCGCGCCGAAGCCCGCACCCGCCGGGTGGCCGCCCAGTACTTCGGCGCGTGATCTTTTGTGACCGAAATGTGAGTCAGCAGCGATTGCGCGGCGCGACTCATTCAGGCGGGACGGGCCAAGCCAAAGCCGCCGCGCCCGGCCCGGTCCAATCCCATCCAACTCTTCTGAAGGAATCCATCATGAACACCCAGCAACTCATCGCCGCCGCCGCCATCGCCTTCCTGAGCAACGGCGCCTTCGCCATCGAGGCGGAACAGGTCACTGACACGCCCAGCACGCTGAGCCGTGCGGCTGTCAAGGCCGAACTGGCCCAAGCCCAGGCGGGCGGTCTTTTCCAGCGCGTGACCGCCGAGTACGGGACATTCCAGCCGACGCTGATGGCCAGCGTGCGCAGCCGCGAAGAAGTTCGCGCCGAGGCCTTCCGCGCTGCGCATGACAAGAGCTTCAACATGGACTACGTTGGCGCCTGAGCCCCACGCCCGGCGCGGCCAGCCGCAGCGAAAAGCCGGCTTCGGGCGGCTTGTTCGCGCCCCCTGCGCGCTCGGTTCGTGCGCCCCTTATCGCGCCTGGGGGCGGGGCTGGTCTGCGAAGCCTGCGCGGACAATGGCGGCCTTCGTCATTGTCCGCCCCGCCATGTTGCGAATCACCGAGTTGCGTCTGCCGCTGAGCCACGCCCCCGAGGCCCTTCGCGCCGCCGTCCTCGCGCGCTTGAAGATCGTCGACGCGGCGCTGACGGGTTTGCATGTTTTCAAGCGCAGCTTCGATGCGCGCAAGAAATCCGCGGTCGTGCTGATCTACACGGTCGATTGCGAGGTGCGCAACGAGGCAGCCTTGCTGGCAACTTTGGCCGGCGACCGCCACGTGAACCCCACGCCGAACATGGCTTACCAATTCGTCGGCCACGCGCCGGCCGGGCATCGAAGCCCAGGCGCCGAGCGCCCGCTGGTGATCGGCTTCGGTCCTTGCGGCATTTTTGCCGCACTGGTGCTGGCCCAGATGGGCCTGTGCCCGATCGTGCTCGAACGCGGCCGGCCGGTGCGCGAGCGCACCCGGGACACCTGGGGCCTGTGGCGCAAGGGCATCCTCGACGCGGAATCGAACGTGCAGTTCGGCGAGGGTGGCGCGGGCACGTTTTCGGACGGCAAACTGTGGAGCCAGATCAGCGACCCGCGCCACCTCACCCGCAAGGTGCTGGACGAATTCGTCAGGGCCGGCGCGCCGGAAGAGATTCTGTTCGTCGGCAAGCCGCACATCGGCACCTTCCGGCTTGTCGGTGTCGTGGAGAAAATGCGCGCCCAGGTGGTGGCGCTGGGCGGTGAGGTTCGATTCGGGCAGCGCGTCACCGACATCCGCATCGACGCCGGCCGGATTCGCGGCCTGACGCTGGCCAGCGGCGAACAGCTCAGCGCCACCCATGTGGTGCTGGCGGTGGGCCACAGCGCGCGCGACACCTTTGCGATGCTGCACGGTCGCAGTGTGTTCATGGAAGCCAAGTCGTTTTCGGTGGGGTTTCGGATCGAGCACCCGCAATCCCTCATCGACAAGGCCCGCTTCGGCCCCAGCGCGGGCAACCCGCTGCTCGGCGCGGCGGACTACAAACTCGTGCACCACGCCGGCAACGGCCGCTCGGTCTACAGCTTTTGCATGTGCCCCGGCGGCACGGTGGTGGCCGCCACGTCCGAGCCCGGTCGCGTGGTGACCAACGGCATGAGCCAGCACTCGCGCAACGAGCGCAATGCGAACGCCGGCATCGTGGTCGGTGTGACGCCGCAGGATTACTCGAACGACCCGAACGCGGCCGGCCCCGTCAATCCGCTCGACGGGCTGGCCTTCCAGCGCCGCTGGGAGTCGGTCGCGTACGAACTGGGCGCCGGCGCCTACCGGGCGCCTGGGCAGTTGGTGGGCGACTTCATCAAGGGCCAGCGATCGACCGAATTCGGCAGCGTGATGCCGTCGTACCAACCCGGCGTTCGCCTGACCGACCTGGAGCCGAGCCTGCCCCCTTACGTGATCGCGGCCATTCGCGAGGCGCTGCCGGCCTTCGAGCGCCAGATCAAGGGGTTTTCTATGCCGGACGCCGTGCTCACAGGCGTCGAGACGCGGACCTCGTCACCGCTGCGCATCACCCGGTGCAAAGACCGCCAAAGCCTTAACGTCAAGGGCCTGTACCCGGCCGGCGAGGGGGCCGGCTATGCAGGCGGCATCATGTCTGCCGCGGTCGACGGGATCGAGGTGGCGGAGTCGGTCGGGCGCTCCATTCTTGGCATGGGCGACGCCTGACGGAAGATTCAGCGCCGACCTGCCCAAGTGGCCGCGTCGCCATCGAGCGCGACGGCACGTTGCTCAGCAACCGTCCAGATCGAAACTCAAATCCGTCAGAGGCCACTTGGCCGAGCGAAGCGTTTCGAGCAGCGAAGCGTCTTGCGCATGAACCACGACGACCTGATTGACCCCCTTTCGCGGAATCAGAAAGCCGTGCTGTCGAAGAACACCGTGCAGTCCACCTCTGGGCAGCATGGTTGCGATTGAGCTGCAGTGGCTCAGTTCAGCGTGACGCGAGGTGAACACAAGAAGTGCACCCAACGTGGAGGCCCGACGCGGGGCGCTCACCTGCCAGTCCATGATGTGCATCCGAGTCTCGCCGTCCTGGGTGTGCACGACGCGCCAGGCGATGTAGCCGAGCCATTCGCCTTCACGGTAGGCTCCCCAGACCTTGTATCGAGCACGGGGGTTGTCGAACAGGCGGCGGTTCAAATAGGCCGCCGACCGTTCCACGCGGACTTCGTCCGAGTCGATTGATGCGTTGGCGACCAATACGGCGACCGACTCGTCGAAACGGTCTACCGGCCTGATGACAACCGTCCTCTCGTAAATCAGCTGCGAAAAGTGGCGCCAGCATCGCATGGTGAGATTTCCGAGCCGGGTGCCAATCCAGGTCACGGCGCCCGTGCCGAAGCGCCTCTCGAGGTAGCGCCGGAAATCGATCGGTCGCACATACAAACACCCCGGTGGCAATGGCTGATACAAGCGCTTCATGATGCCGATCGAGTTCGGGTTTGAACCAACGACCAGCGTGAAGTCACCTTGCCGGAACAGCGCCTGATTGAGCCACACGCCGAGCCCGCTGTTCTTGGCCCGGGCATCGACCCGGATGTCCATGCCGCGCAAGCCCTCCAGTCGCCGGCCCGCATGGGCGCACACCATGTCCTCGGTACCGATCATGCCCAGCAGCACAGCGTTGTGGATGACAACCCAAAGTTCGCCAAGCCCACAGTCCATCCGCCCCAACCGATAGCGCCAGGTCAAATAAGCTCGGTCGTCCCAGGTGATGGAACGACCAAAGTCGAGCTGGCGCAGCATGAGGACGGAAGGCAAGTCATCCAACACCGCGGGCCGTAGAGCCAGCAGCAACTCCGCCGCAGTGAGGCCGAGCGCGCGCGCGACGAGTTTTGTCGTGCTGTCAAACGAGGGAGACGCCCGCATGGCGTACCTGCCCCTGCCAATCACTCCTCGAGCAGTTCGTGTCGCCGCAGGAACTTGAGGGCGTCAGCGATTTGAGTCATCGAGCGCGACTCCTCCGCGCTCAGTTCGACCTCGAATCGCTCTTCGATTTCAGCGATCAGCAGCAGGGCTCCCATCGAATCCCAACCGGCGATGCTTTCGCGCAAGCGCTCGGGTTGAATGTTCTCCACCGGTTCATCGAAGGCTTCCGCCAGCATGGCGATGGCGTCTGCGAGCTTTAGTTTCAGTGTCGTCATGATTCAAGTCTGGTGGGGATTGGGATCGTTGAATGGGGTGGACGATTGTCCGGTGTGAAGGTCCATGTCATCGATCATGTTCTGGCGATGGCGCCCTTGTATTCGCCATGCAACACAACCATTTCACCGTCGATCTCCGTCAGTGCCGAACTCCAGGACAAGCCGACGCCATAGGCAACCATCATCACGCGCATCTTCGCCGCCGAGCGTTGGGCCAGCGATTGCGTCAGAACGAGCGGCACCGAGGGTCCCCCACTGTTGCCGAAGTGTTCAAGCACGAGCGGCACACGATCTTCCGGCAGACCGCATTTCTTGGCGATGTGCTTCATGATGAAGCGGTTCGACTGATGAAAAAGAAAGCAGTCGATGTCTGACACCTCCAACCCCGCAAAGGCGAGCGTGTCGCGAATCAATGTCGGAACGCGTTTGACAGTGAAATTGAAGATGGCGGCCCCATCCATTTCGACGAAGCGATGTCGTGGATCGACAGGCGCGCGGTCGCGAAACCCGCCGCCGCGAATGATCAATTGGTCGTACCCAGAGCCATCGGTATGCTGCGCAAAGACCGCGTCAGGCGCACCGGCGCAAGCCTCGAGCGCGGTGGCCGAGCCGGCATCTCCAAAGAGCAGCGTGGTCGCATGGTCATCGGGACTGGTGAACTTGCTGGGCGTCTCACCGTGCAGCAGCAGGATGCGTTGCTGCCCCCCGCTGTGCAGCATGCTTGCGGCGAGGTACAGCCCATACGGATAGCCGGAGCAGCCCAGACCCAAGTCAAAAGTCGCGCAATGGGCCGACAGGCCCAGCCACTTGTGCAGGACACAACTGGTGGATGGCAGGAAATAGTCCGGCGTCTGGGTGACCATGATCAGCCCGGTGATCGAGTCACGCGGCCAGCCGAGCGTTTCGAGCAAATGCTCGGCGGCCTCGAAACACAGATCGGCCGAAGTCACGCCGTCGTCCGTCACGCGCCGCTGCCGGACCCCCGCCATGGCGACGACCTTGCGCACCTCGACTTCACCGAACTCAGCGCCGGCGTCCAGGTTGTCGGCGACCCGCGGTGGCACGCAAGTTGCCACGCCAGCGATGCGAAATCCACCAATACGAGACAGGCTCACGGCAGTCCTAAGAGGGTCAGTGCGAGGAAGGCGCAGATCAGCGCTGCGACGAGTCGCTGAACGGGCTGGTCCCGCTTCCCCCGCTTGCCGCCTTGTTTTCGCCTCAAACAATCCTAGCCGACACGGGCGTTACAGGTCACGCGGATCAACAGGCAAATTGCACAATCGGCGTCGAATTGACGGGGCACCCTCATCCAACGTTACGCGCACCTCCGTCAACCACAAGGGTGTGACCGACGATGCCCGAGGCCGCATCGGAACAGAGGAACAACGCGGCAGACGCCACCTCATCCAGGGTGGTCAATCGCCCGGTTGGCGAGCGTCGGGTGGCCTCCTCAAGCCGATGAACAGCGTCCGGCAGCACTTTCCAGGCGTCGGTCAGCACGGTTCCGGGTGACAGCACGTTCACACGGATTCCCCGCGGCGCGAGCTCGACCGCGAAGTGGCGCACCATGGACTCGAGCGCACCCTTCGAGGCTCCCACCATGCTGTAGTGCGGTATGGCCTGGACGGCACCCTGCGAGGACAGCGCCACGATGCTGGAGCCAACGGGCATCTGCGGGGAAAATCGACGAACCAGTTCAAAGAACGCCCGCACATTGAGATTGAAGGTCCAGTCAAAGTGCCGCGTCGTCAGTTCTGCAATCGACTTGTGCACGCCGGTTGCGGCTGAAAAAACCATGATCGAGGGCTTGCCGGGCAAACGGGCTGCGGCCTCCTCCAGCGCATCGAGTCCCTTGGGCATCACAACGTCCGCCCGACAGACGGCCATCGTGAGGCCCGCCGCTTGCGCATCACTGGCAAAGGCTTCTGCCGCGCTGTCGTCGCGCGCATAGTTCGCAAGCACGGTTGCCCCTGCCTGCGCAAGTCGGAGCGAAATGGCCCGGCCGATTCCGCGGGTGCCTCCGACGACGACAGCGGTTCGCCCTGTCAGCGAAAAGGGATCGGGCGTCATGCCGGGCCCGGAGACGCGCGAGTGGACAAATACGCGGCGAGGACTGTGTCGACGTAATCCGGCGCGAACGCACTGTGGGGAATGAACGCAAACATCAACTCGGCGGAGCAAATCTTTCGCTCCGCGACCTTGATGTGGCAGCTGGCGACTGCGTAGTCCGCTTGACTCTTGACAATGCTCGCGAATATGAGGCCCGTCTCACCCGGTCGCATCCAGGAGCGAAACCGTGCCGAACGAATTTCGCCCAGCATGGCCTTGCCACGCGCGATGCCCTCGGTGTCGAGGCACTTTCCGGCTGCCTGGGCCATCATTTCGGTCAGCAATACCCCCGGCAGGACTGGAAAGCCCGGGAAATGGTCACGAAAGAGTTCCTCGGCCGGATCCATGGTCTTCTCTGCCTGTATCGAGACACCCGGTTCGAGCGACAGGATCCGGTCGACGAAGAGGAATCGCATCTGGCCTGCAGCTCTCAGGCGCCCGCTTCATGCACAGGCTCAACCAGCACCGGCCTGGCATGCAGGTAGTGCGTGCCACGTCGCTTGGCTTCGATATCGCCGTAGATGAAAGCGGCCTGCTCGGCGTCGATCTTCAGTGCCGCCGCCAGTTCAGCCGCAGGCACCTGGTGGTTGTGCGCCCACAGCGCCAGGTCCATCTGCGTGTAGGGCAGGGCAAAGTAGAACTCGTCCTGGCCCTGGCTCATGCTGTAGGTGTCGGTCGTGGGCACGGCATTGCACACCGCCTCGGGCAGACCCAGGTGGCGCGCCAAGGCATAGACCTGGGTCTTGTAGAGGTGCGCGATCGGTTTGATGTCGGCCGCGCCATCGCCGTTCTTGACGAAGAAACCCTGGTCGTATTCGAGCCGGTTGGGCGTGCCGATCACTGCGTAGTTCAAGCGGTCGGCATGAAAGTATTCGACCGTCTTGCGAACCCGCTGCTTGAAGTTGGTGGCGGCCACGATCTGCAGGTACTCACGAATCGGCAAGCGCTTGTCGAACACCGCGCCGGCCGGGGATTGCACGACCAGCTTGAAGAAGTTCACCCGGCCCTGCGCGCCGCCGGCGATTGTGATCTTGCTCCTCCAGCCGGGTCGGTACTCCGGGAACACCGCCTGCATGGCGTCGTCGCGCCAGCGGTAGCAGCCGATGTCCTCCAGCGTCGGGCCGATGTGCTGGATCTGGAACTGGATGCCCAACTGGTTGGCGACCTGAGTGCCCAGGTCGGCACTGCTGTCGGAGGAATCATGTTCAGGCAGCAACAGCCCGAAGACCTTGGACGCGCCCAGCGCACGCACCGCCAGTGCACCGCAGACCGAGCTGTCGACACCGCCCGACAGCGCGATGATCGCGCCGCGTTTGTGCAACTGCGCGCCGACCGCATCGACCATCCAGCGCGAGATCTTCTCGACCTCGGCGGCGCAGTCGATCGTCAGCGTGGCGGCGTTCAGGCGGCTTGGATTCAACGGCGACTCCGGGCTCACATCAGCGTCAGCTTGCGCCGCGCATAGGCGTCAATGTTGTCCAGGCTGTCGAGGTTTTCGGGCACCATTTCGTCGTCCGCCACGGAGAAGGCGTAGGTTTCTTCCAGGAACGTCACCAGCTCCAGGAAGCCGGTGGAGTCGACCACGTGGGTTTCCATGAACGAGTCGGCGTCCAACAGGGGGGCGGCGTTGCCACCCATGATGAAGTTGTCGACGATGTAGGCGCGGACTTTGGCCTTGATGTCGTGTTGGGTGTGCTGCATGGTGTGCGATGCCTGTGGGTTCGCTCCCATTCTGCTCACGCCAGGCCGGTTTTTTTGATCTTGCCGGTGTCGGTTTTCGGGAGTTCGTCCACAAAGATCACATGTTTGGGCGCCATGAAGCTCTCCAGCCGCGACAGGCAGTACCGGATGACCTCGCGCTCGGTCAACGCGCTGCCCGCCTTGCACGTCACGAAGGCTTTGACCGCCTCCCCCAGAACCGGGTCGGGCACGCCGATGACGGCCGCTTCCAGAATGCCCGGCATGCCGTACAGCACGTTTTCGACCTCACGCGGGCTGACCTTCTCGCCGCGACTCTTGATGATGTCGTCCTTGCGCGCGACGAAGTAGAGCCAGCCTTCGGCATCGGTGCGAAAGAGGTCGCCCGAATGCAAGACCATCTCGCCGGCGATCGAGCCGGGTTTGAGCCGCTTGGCGGTCTCCTCGGGCTTGCCCCAATAGCCGCGCATCACGTTGCTGCCGCGGATGACGAGCTCGCCGGTGGCACCCAAGGGCAGGCGCGCGCCGGCCTCGTCGACCAGCCATACCTCTTCGTTCGGCATGCCGCGGCCGACGCTGGTGGGGCGGATGTCGATCTGCTCCGGCGGCAGATAGGTGACCCGTATGCACTCGGTCAGGCCATACATCGAATAGAGCCGCGCCCGCGGGAAAAGGTGGCGCAACTGGTGAATGTGCTCTTCGGACAGCGCGGCTCCCGCATTGGTGATCTTGCACAGGTGGTCCAGCGGGTGGTCGCGCAGTGTCTTCAAGTTCATCAACAGCGTAAATACCGTGGGCACGCCCGGGAACACGGTCACGCGTTCTTTCGCCATCGTCTCAAGCACCTTGACGGGAAACGAAAATGAACGCTCAAGTACCAGGGTGGCACCCACCAGGAAGGCGGCGAACACCTGGCTCAGGCCATAGTTGAAGGCCAGCGGCAGCACACAAACGATGCGGTCGTCGGGCTGCACCTCCAGATACGCGACGATCGAGCGCGCCGCCGACACCATGTTCAGGTGCGTCAGCATCACGCCCTTGGGCTCGCCAGTGGAGCCCGAGGTGTAGATGACGCCGGCCAGGTCGAGGTCGATGTTGGCCGGTGCTTTCAGTGCATGCGCGCTCTGCGTGGGGCAGGGCAGGCAGCGTGGGTCGGCCAAGGCCGTGCTGCTGTCGCGCAGGCCGGCCACGAAACAAGTGTGAACGGTGTTGTTGTCGGTCAGCGCGGCTTCGAACTCGGGCCTCAAGGCGGCATGCGCGATCAGCACACTGGCGCGCGCATCGTTCAGCAGGTAGGCCAGCTTGTCGCGCCGGGTCAACGGATTGATGGGCATGAACACCGCACCGCACTTCAGCGCGGCAAAGATGGCCACCACCGCTTCGACGCTGTTGTCCAGAAAGGTCGCCACGCGGTCACCGCGCCGCACGCCGCGCTGCTGCAGTTCGGCGGCCAACTGGCCGGCCTGGCGGTCGATGTCGGCATAGGTGTGATTCGCGCCTTCGAACACCAGCGCAACCTTGCCAGGCGATTGCTGGGCGGAATGTTCGAGCAGCTGATGCAACAGCATGAAGTCTCCCGGGGATCTGAGTCGACTCAACCCGGCCGCTGCGCCGTCGAGTTGCCCTGTATGAACATCTCGTCTATCAGCATCGTCGACAGGATGCCAACGAACGCCATGTTGTCGCCGAAACCGATGGCGCGCCCGCCGCGACACTTCTCGAACAACTTGCGCACCGACTTCGGTTCGAAAACACCGGCCTTGGCGATGCGCTCTTCGCTCATCAACTCGGCGACGTAGTCGACCGGCTTGCCGGCGTGAAAAAAGCTCGCGCTGTCGGGCGCGCGGTAGGGCTGCTTGCTGCGGGTGCGCACGCCTTCGGGCAGCAAACCGGTCATCGAGCGCTTGAGCAAGTACTTCTCGGTCAGGCCCATCAGCTTGTAGCGCGGCGGCAGGCGGTTGGCGAATTCGATCACGCGGTGGTCCAGGAACGGGAAGCGCCCCTCGATCGAATTGGCCATCGCCATGCGGTCGCCCTGCGAGTTGAGCAGGTAGCCCGACATCAACGTGTGCGCCTCCACATACTGGTCGCGCGCCAGCGGTTGCCAGCGGCGGATGTTCTCGGGCAAGGTCGCCTCGATGGCCGGGTACGCCGACCAGCCGGCGGTGGCCTCGCGCATCGGCGCCGAGAAATACTGCGCGATCCGGCCGGTCGTGTTCCAGCGCGGAATGTGCGCGAAGTAGGGCTCGTTCAGGTGCGCCAGGCCTTCACTGAA
>JAYSVE010000262.1:0-2004 GCA_043718725.1 Methylibium sp. | reverse complement strand
CGTTCATCGAGGCCAGCCTGAAGTTGGGCGTGTGATGTTGGTCTGCCCCATCGACACCCTGGCCGGGGCTCGCCCCGGTATCGCCGCCCTCAGCCGTTTGCCCCGATGAAAGCAGGTCCCCATGCGTGAAGGCAGTTCTCCCCTGATACGCCGCCAGGATTACACCCCGCCGGCCTTCTGGATCCGCTCGGTCGAGCTGACCTTCGACCTCGATCCGGCCAAGACCATGGTGATCAACCGCATGCGCCTGGAGCGCAACCCGGCCGTGCCGGCGCAGCCGCTGCGGCTGCACGGCGAGGGCCTCAACCTGACCCGCGTGCAGGTCGACGGGCAGTCGGTGTCGTTCCGGCATGACGACGGCCTGCTGGTGATCGACACCGTGCCCGACGCCGCTTTCACGCTCGAAGTGCGCAACACCTGCGCGCCCGACAAGAACACCCGGCTGAGTGGCCTGTACACCTCGGGAGGCGGCTTCTTCACGCAGTGCGAGGCCGAGGGCTTTCGGCGCATCACCTACTTCCTCGACCGCCCGGACGTGATGGCGGTGTACAGCGTCACGCTGCGCGCGCCCAAGGCGGCCTACCCGGTGTTGCTGTCCAACGGCAACCTGGTCGAGCAGGGTGAACTCGCGGGCGGGCGCCATTTTGCAAAGTGGCACGACCCGTT
Source organism: Methylibium sp. (assembly GCA_043718725.1). Classification (GTDB taxonomy): domain Bacteria; phylum Pseudomonadota; class Gammaproteobacteria; order Burkholderiales; family Burkholderiaceae_C; genus LGRD01. The sequence goes on along the minus strand of JAYSVE010000262.1, from coordinate 1,338 downwards.
CCCCAAGCCGAGCTACCTTTTCGCGCTGGTCGCCGCCGACCTGGTGGCGCGCGAGCAGCACATCCGCACACGCGCCGGCAAGAATCACCTGCTGCAGGTCTATGTGCGCCGCGGCGACCTGGAAAAGACCGAACACGCGATGAACTCGCTGATCGCCTCGGTGGTGTGGGACGAGGCGCGCTTCAAGCTGCCGCTGGACCTGGAGCGCTTCATGATCGTCGCCGTCGGCGACTTCAACATGGGCGCGATGGAGAACAAGGGCCTGAACATCTTCAACACCAAGTTCGTTCTGGCCAACCCGGCCACCGCCACCGACGAAGACTTCGCCGACATCGAATCGGTGGTCGGGCACGAGTACTTCCACAACTGGACCGGCAACCGCATCACCTGCCGCGACTGGTTCCAGCTCAGCCTGAAGGAAGGCCTGACGGTCTTTCGCGACCAGGAGTTCAGCCAGGACATGGCCGGCCCGGTCGGTGCCGAGGGCGGCTCCTTTTCCCCGGCGGCAACGGCGCGCGCGGTCAAGCGCATCGCCGACGTTCGCAACCTGAGGCAGCGCCAGTTCCCCGAAGACGCCGGGCCCATGGCCCATGCGGTGCGCCCCGACAGCTATGTCGAGATCAACAACTTCTACACCGCCACGGTTTACGACAAGGGCGCCGAGGTGGTGCGCATGATGCACACGCTGGTCGGGCGCGACGGCTTTGCCAGCGGCATGAGCCTGTACTTCGCGCGCCACGACGGCCAGGCCGTCACCTGCGACGACTTCGTGCAGGCGGTGGCCGACGCCAACCCGGGCAGCGAACTGCAACGCACGCTGGAGCCTTTCAAGCGCTGGTACGCCCAGGCGGGCACGCCGCGCATCAGCGCGCGCGGCCGCTATGACGCGCCCACGCGCACCTACACGTTGGGCATCGACCAGCACTGCGAAGCCGCGGCGGGCCAGGCGGAAAAGCTCCCCTTCGTGATCCCGCTGAAGGTCGGACTGCTGGCCCGCGACGGGCGCGCTATGGTCTTGCAACTCGAAGACGAAGCGCCCGCCACCGCGACCGAACGCCTGCTGGTGTTGACGGAGGCGCGCAGCTTCTTCACCTTCGTCAACGTCGACGACGAGCCCGTGCCGTCGTTGCTGCGCGGCTTCTCGGCACCGGTGGTGCTGGTCGATTCGCTGACCGATGCCGATTTGCTGACCTTGTTGAACTTCGATCCCGACCCGTTCAACCGCTGGGAGGCCGGCCAGCGCCTGGCGCTCAAGCGTTTGCTCGACGCCGTGCAGGGTGACGCCGGCAACGCCCTGGACACCGGTTTCGTCCAGGCCATGCGCGCCGTGCTGCGCCA
>JAYSVE010000261.1:0-2005 GCA_043718725.1 Methylibium sp. | reverse complement strand
GTGAACCGCTATATTACATGGGTACATATCGAGGCAAGAAAAAGGCCGTAATCCGCATGAATGCTGGGTTACGGCCGGATCGGGGCGCCAAAGTTAGGCTTAGGTGACGAGGCGAACTCCCAGCGGCGAGGCATCGAATACACACGGCCGTTGGTGACCGGGGACCTAGTGCGCGACTGGACGGCGGAGACGACACCGGCTGTTTGGCTGTACGACGACAGCTTGTCGTTACTGCCCATCGAAGGGTTGCAAAGAACCGGTCGCTACTTCTGGCCGGCACGCACCTTCATGTCCAAGAGAAAGCGCTTCGGTACTTTCATGCTGGAACGCGGCCTAACTTGGTACGAGTATCAGGAGCTTTACGTAAACAAGCTCAAGACGCCACTCACCATCACATTCGCATTCATCGCTACGCACAACCACTTCGTCCTCGACCGCGGCGGCAAGGTCTTCAACCGCACCGCGCCAGTCATCAAGCTGCCCGCCGACAGCAGCGAAGCCGATCATCTGGAGCTGCTCGGTCTGCTGAATTCTTCGGTGGCATGTTTTTGGATGAAGAACACTTTTTTTGATCGTGGGAATGGCGGTATCGGTGGCGGCATCGCAGCGGATGAGTGGGAGCGTTTCTACGAGTTCACGAGCACACTGCTGAAGGAGTTCCCGCTTCCGTCCGCCCATCCGCTCGGCATCGCCACCCAGATCGACACCCTGGCCCGCCAGCTCAGCGCCACCCAGCCTGCCGCCGTGATGGCCGCAGGCACGCTGCCCACTCGTGCAAGCCTCGACTCCGCCCGAAGCCAAGCCGTCCGCCTGCGCCGCCTGATGATCGGAGGCCAGGAAGAGTTGGACTGGCGCTGCTACCGGCTCTATGGCCTGCTGCCGGCAGGCGTCTCCAGCAATGAGGTGGAACATGTCGCGCCGGTCGAAATCAGCCTGGGGGAACGGGCATTCGAGATCGTTCTGGCTCGCCGCATCGCCGCCGGCCAGGAGCAGACAACTTGGTTCGAGCGCCACGGTGGCACGCCAATCACCGAGATCCCCGCAGACTGGCCCGGAACCTACCGCCGCGTCGTCCAACGCCGCATCGAATTGATCGAAAGCGACAAGTCGATCGGCCTGATCGAGCGACCCGAGTTCAAACGCCGCTGGAACTCACCGAAATGGGAAGCCCTGGAGCAAACCGCACTCCGCGAATGGCTGCTGCAGCGGCTGGAGGCGCCGACGCTGTGGCCCGCATCGGCCGACCAGCCGCCACAACTGACGTCCGCCCGTCGCCTGGCCGACGCCGTGCAGCGCGATGCCGACTTCATGCAGATGGCTGCGCTCTACGCCGGCCGCACCGACTTTCAACTGCCGCAGTTGGTGTCGGACCTGGTGGCCACCGAGGCGGTGCCATTTCTGCCCGTGCTGCGCTACGCCGACAGCGGCCTGCGCAAACGCGAACAGTGGGAAGCCACCTGGGCCCTGCAGCGGCATGAGGACCGCATCGACGCGGATGTGGAAGCCGAGGCGCCGGGTTGGCGCGTGGACCTGCAATCGCAGGCCGCGAAGCGCTTCGGCAACGCCACGTCGCCCGAAGCACTCGCCTGGGTCGAGGATCAGTTGGCAAAAGAGATCGCGCAGCAGAAGGTGGAGCGCAAAGACAACGAGGTCGGCAAGATCCCCGTGCCACCCAAGTACCAGAGCAAAGACTTCCTGAAGGCCGACGTCTTGCGCCAGCGCGGCGGCCTGGATGTGCCCAAGGAACGCTGGGTCAGCTACCCCGGCTGCGAACGCGGCGCCGACGGCAGCCTGCCCATCGCCTGGGCCGGCTGGGACCACTTGCAGCAAGCGATGGCCCTGGCCTCGTACTTCATCGACATGAAGGAGCGCGAAGGCTGGAGCCTCGAGCGGCTGCAGCCCTTGCTGGCCGGCCTGCTCGAACTGCTGCCCTGGCTCAAGCAATGGCACAACGACATGAACCCGGACTTCGGGGCGCGCATGGGCGACTATTACGAGGCCTTTG
>JAYSVE010000027.1:0-5611 GCA_043718725.1 Methylibium sp. | reverse complement strand
AAGCGTTCTCTGGCCCGGGTCATCGCCACGTACAGGCCGTTGAGCTCTTCGCGCCGCCGCGCCGCCACCTCGTGCAGGAGCAAGCCGACCAACGACGGCGGGCAGCGAGCCTCGGACTCGGAATACAGGAAGGCACAACGCGTCGGGTGCTCGGCGTGGGCGGGCCAGTCGATCAGCACGGTGGCGGTGTCCGGATTCTGGATTTCCGGGTCGCTGTCCATCACAAAGACGACCCTGGCCTCCAGCCCCTTGGCGCCGTGGATCGTCAGCAATTGCACCGACCCCGCGGCCGGCGCGACGCTCAGCTCGAGCGCCCTTCGCCTGAGCGCACGGACAAAACGGTAGGGCGTGGCATAGCGCCCGCCATCCAGGCGCAGGGCCAGACCCAGCATCGCGTCGATGGCGCCCAGCGCCGCGCTGCGGCGGTCGGCCGGCACGGACGCGGCCACGCGCTCGCGCAACTCGCCCTCGTGGACGATGCGGTCCAACAAGTCGTGCGGCGGCAACGTCACCGCGGCGGCGTGCCACCGGGTCAACAGAACCTGGGCACGGTCGAGGGCCGGACTCGATGGCGGCAGGCTCGCCATCGCCCGCCACCAATGTCCGTCGGGCGCGGCGGCGTGGGCCAGCGTCACCAGGTCGTCGTCGCTGACGCCAAACACCGGGCTGCGCAGGGCATGGGCCAGCGACAGGTTCTGGCCGGGCGAGGCCAGCGCGTCGAGCAGCGCCAACAGATCGCGCGCTTCGGGGGAATCCGTCAGAGCGCGGTTCTCGGACGCCGAAAACGGCACCTGCGCCGAGCTCAAAGCGTCGGCCACCAGGCGCAGCGAGGCGCGCTTGCGGCTCAGCACCTGGATCTCACCCGGGTTGACCTTGTCATGCAGCACCAGCGCCTGGATGGCGGCGGCGACCTGACGCGCTTCCTGCATGCGCAGCACCTCTTCGGCCTCGCGCCGCGGCGTGCTCAGGCTGTCGCGCCAGCGAGCCGGCGCGCCATCGGCTTTGGCCTTGGGCGGCCGCGGGGTGCGCGGCAAGCGCCAAACGCCAGCGCCCGGCAGCGCGCCGAATTCCGTGGTGTGGGGGCGAAAGCCGGCGAAATGATCGTCCGCCTGCGCCTGCTCAAAGACCGAATTGACGAGCGCCAACACCTCAGGCGCATTGCGGCGCGTGTGGTCGCACTCCAGCACCGACCCGGCCAGACCCCTGGCGACGAAGTCGCGGGCGGCCGCGAAGACCCGTGGCTCGGCGCGTCGAAAGCGGTAGATGCTTTGCTTCGGGTCGCCGACGATGAACACGCCCGGTGGCCGTTGCCCGCTGCCACCGCCGCCGGCGCCCGCGTAGCCCGCCAGCCAGGCATGCAAGGCGTGCCATTGCAGCGGGCTGGTGTCCTGGAACTCGTCGATCAACACATGCCGCACCCGCGTGTCGAGTCGCTCCTGGACCCAGGCGGACAGGCTGCTGTCGCGCAGCAGCGCCAGCGCGCAGCGTTCCAGATCGGCCATGTCGGCCAGCCCACGCGCGCGTTTGTAGTCGGCAAACTCGGCCAGCAGCACGCGGGTCAGGCGGACCATGCACAGGTGTTCCTCATGGGCCAGTTGCTGATCGCAGGCTTGCTGAACCCGGTCAAGCGCCTCCACGGCCTCATTCAGCCCGGGCACATCGAGCTTCTTGCGAAGTTGACCTTTGGTCAGCAGGGCCTCGCGCGCCGCACGCAATGCCGTGCGGCTGTCGGGTTCGGCGCAGGCTTGCTCCAGCAAGGCGCCACGCTGTTGCGGGATCGCGCCCTTCTGCCGCCCCAAGGCCGAGGCCACCCCGATCAGCAAGGCCCGCGCAGGGTCATGCCGCAGCAACTCGGACGGATGTGCCAGCGCTTCGAACTCCGGGCCCATCGACGCACCATCCGGAACGCTGTTCTCAAGCGTTTTGGCCGCGTCGGCCAGCTCGAACTCGATGCGTTTGTCCCACCCGGCCATCAACCACTTGCCCACCTGCGAACGGCCGCGGACAAGCATCAGGCCGTCGTGGTCGGCTCTCAGCGCCGGGTCGTGCAGCACGCGCGTGCGAAAACGTTGCAGCACCGCGGGTCGATGGTCGGACAGGTCTTCGAGAAGCTCCATGTCGGGCTGCAGCTTCAACTCGGCGAGCAAGTCGCGCGGCGCGGCTCGAAGCAATTGTGAAAACCAGGCGTGAAAAGTGAGGATCTCCACCGTGCGGCCGCTGCGAAGGCCGCGTTCGTGCAGGCCGGCCAGCAGCGGCGCGGCCAGGCGCGCAGGCGCCTCGTCCAGGCCACGCGCGCACAGCGCTTCGATGCGTTCGGCCTCCCCGCAGTCGGGGTCGGCAAACCGGGCAAGCCACTCGTTCAGGCGCGAGCGCATTTCCCCGGCGGCCTTGCGGGTGAACGTGATGGCCAGGATTTCCTGGGGCTGGGCGCCATCGAGCAAGGCCCGCAAGATGCGCGACACCAGCATCCAGGTCTTGCCCGAGCCGGCGCAGGCCTCGACCACGACGCTGCGCGCCGGGTCACAGGCGCGCGCATAGAACCCGCGTCGGTCGCTGGGCTGGCCGTCGATTCGATAAGCCGGGCCGGTCATTGAACAGCCTCGCTGGAGCCCGGCCAGTGGTCGCGCCGGCACAGGCCGCGCGCGTCGCAAGATTCGCACGCCCTGCCCTCGCCCAGCGCCGGGAGGGCGGCACCGCCACGGAGTCTCGCTAGGTCGTGGCCGATGCCGTCGACCAGGACCCGGGCGCTGGTCTGGACATCGTCATGCGCAAGCTCCTGGGGCTTGTCGGCCTCGTCAAGCATCAGGTACATCGCGCCAAGGTCCCCGGGTGCGTCGCCTTGCGCCGCCATCAGGGCCGCATAGAAAGCAAGCTGGGTGTCTTCACCGAGTTTGATGGCGTCGCGCAGCGGTTGGGCCTGGCCGGTCTTGTAGTCGATCAACTGGGTGGTCGGCACGCCGTCCTGGTCGAAAAAATCAACCCGGTCGATCACGCCTTGCATTTCGATGTCGCCCCACGGTCCGGGCTGTGCGCTCAGCTTGATCTCGGCGTCCAGCCACTTCGCGCCCGCCGCGTCGCGCCGGTGCAGCCAGGCCAGATAGTGCGGTACCAGGCGCGAAAACGAGGCGCTGTAGGGCAGGAACTCGGCCTCGTCGAGGCGTCGTTCACGCAACACGTCGCGGCCGATCGCATGCAGTTGCGCCGCTTCGGCAATGGCCGATCCCGGCTCGGTCCGCTGAGCGTGAAAGCGCTGGAGCACCGCATGCAGCCAGGTGCCATATTCGCGCTTTTCGAGCGCCGCATCGAGTTCGTCGCTGGCTTTGAGTTTGAGCATGCGCAGCGCAAAAAATCGATATGGGCAGGTTCGCAAGGCCTCGCAAGCGCTGGCACTCAAGCGCTGGGGCAGCAGACTCGGCGCGCGCGGAAAGGGCCGCTCCGTCGGAGTGGGGGCCAGGGTCGACAGCACCCGGGCGTCAGGCGCACCTTTCCAGGCTTCAGGGTGAACCCGGCGCAGGCTCAGACGCAGCAGCTCGACCCAGGGACTGGCGCCACATGGCTCACCGTCGTCGGTGATACGGTGCAGCAAGGTGAGATTCGGACAGCGCAGCAACTGGGTGAACGCAAGCACGTCGCCGTGGCGTCTCGCCTGGCGGTCGGGAGCGCCCATTGCCGCCGCTTCGCGGTCGCTCAGGAGTCCGTTGGCCGCCGCTGCGACGCCAAAATTTCGGTCGTCGACGCCCGGAAAAACCACCGCTGCAAAGGGTCTTAGCATGGCCCGCGCCAGTGGCGTGATGACCACCTGTGCGGCATCCGAGAATTCAGGCAGGTAGGTCGCTTGCTCCAGCGCCGTGTCCAGCCAGGCGGTGAAGGAATCGAGATCCAGCACCTCCGACTCGGGTGCTGCGCCCTCCGACGTCTGTTGCGGCGCCAGGCGCAACGTGGCCAGCACCTGCCGGCCCGCGTCATCGGCTTCAAGAGCCGCGCGTAGCCCGCTGACGCGCAGGGTGGCGTCCAGGGCAGACAGCCAGGCCGCTGCGGCGGCCGGGCCGCCCAGCGCCAGCGGACTGAGGGTCTGTTGCGCCAAACGCCACAGCGCCGCCGCCGCTGGCGCCAGCGCGGCGGGGTCGACCGACCTGGCCAAACGCAACCGGTTTTCACGAAGGGCGCGCTCAAGCGAATCGAGAGCGTCGGATCCGGCCCGCCCGCACAGGGCCGGGCAGGATTTGAGCCACTCGACCCAGTCGTCGGAGCTGGCGTCGTCTTTCACGCAGGTCAACACACTGCGAACGCTGGCGCCGCCGCGCGTGGTCGACAGGGTCCACCCGGTCTCGTCGCGCATGGCGACACCTTGGCGCGCCAGCAAGGCGCGCACGCGGCGCACCAGAAGGCGGTCCTGCGCGATCAGGGCCAGCGGTTGCTCACCACGTTGCAAGTGCTGCAAGACGCATGCGGCGCTGCGTTGCGCTTCGTCCTCGAAGTCGTCGGACACCGCCATCGCCAGAGTGACGTCAGCTGGCAACTGAGCGAATGGGTCCTCCGGGTCGACGTCGGCATCGAGGCACAGGCACGGCCTGACGGGTGCGGCCTCAAGCAGCAGACGGCGCGTCAATGGGTCGGGGCCACCGGCCTGGAGCGCGATCCAGGCCGCGGGCCGCAACGCGAAGAGGTTGTCGGTGGCAGGGGCCGGCGCGTTCGCCGCCCATTCCAGCGCGACGCGGCCGAGCAGCCGCTCCGTTGTGCCTGGCAACCCGGGGGTGAGCGACTGGAGCGTCAGCAGGGCGCGCCCACGTTCCCAGTGTTCCGGGCGTTGCGCGGCAGGCATGGCAAACGCTGCCCTGGCCAGCGCATGGGCCGTGTCCACCACTTGCGCGACCCAATGCGCAAAGCCCCGAACGTCGTTTCGCGCCCAGGGCTGAGCGCGCAGCATGCGCTCGGCCACCAGTCGATCTAAAGCGACATCAAAACTCAGTTGCCCAGGCGCTGGTGGCTCCGGTGGCCCCAGACTGCGGCCCAGGGACTGGGTCGTTTCGATGCGGGGCATCCAGCCGCCCGTCGCGCCGAACGCACGCCGCGCCAACGGCAGCAATTGCGCGAATGGAAGCAAGACCACCGTGTCCCGAAGGTCCAGACCCTGCGCCTCTGCCCAGCCCACGCTGGCGGAAACGACGGCGCGCCAGGGGTCGGTCCTGGTCAATTCGAGGGAATGGTGTGCGATGGCCGCCATGGATGAATTTGCCCTGCATCGGGCCCGTTCCAAGGCACGTCGAGAATGCCTTTGTGTCAGAATCATTGTGCCTTGCTGCCCACCACGGTCAGCGCCCGTCCGAGGAACCGACATGAGCAGCGACCTGATCAAACACACTTCCGACGCGTCGTTCGACACCGACGTTCTGCAATCCGACCAGCCCGTCCTGGTGGATTACTGGGCAGAATGGTGCGGGCCTTGCAAGGCCATTGCGCCGATCCTCGACGAGGTGTCGAAAGACTACGATGGCCGCTTGAAGGTGGCCAAGATGAACGTCGACGAAAACCGCGACATTCCCGCCAAGTTCGGCATCCGCGGGATTCCCACGCTGATGCTGTTCAAGGGCGGCCAGTTGGCCGCGACCAA
>JAYSVE010000260.1:0-2005 GCA_043718725.1 Methylibium sp. | reverse complement strand
GCCGCTCGGCCGCGTAGGCCACCACCGGGATCAGCCGCGTGCGGCGCGCATCGGGCGGCTCTTTCAGCTCCATCAGCGTCACCGCGTTGACGCCCGGATAGGCATCGCGCCAGTCGGCCTCGAAACCCTGCAGGTAAGCGTCGATCGCGTTGGCCAGCCAGCGCTGGGCGGCCGCACGGTCACCGGCGCGCGACGCCGCTTCCCAGCGGTCCTTGTAAACCCGGCCGAGGATGCCGCAGGTCTCGGACGACGCGCCGCGGCGGGCGATCAGCGCCGTCAACACGGGTTGCGCCTCGTCGGGCCGGCCATCCCGGTTGAGCGCGAAGCCGAGCTGCTCCTGCACCAGCGTCGTGGCCGCCAGCGGAGCGGGCATCGCGGCAATCAGCGCGACCATCGCGGGCCAGTCCTTGACCGCGCGGTACGACAGGCACAGATCGACCAGGATCGCGGCCTCGGTGTCGTTCGCCCAGGTGGGCGATGCGGCCAACTCGTTCTCGATCGCATGCACCGCGTCGGCGCCGCGCTGGCGCGCGTGTGCCAGGCGCGCCTTGATGTGGCGCGAATAGTCGACCCGGTCGCGGAACACGTCGGTCTTGAGCCGCTGGATGTCGGCAAAGCCATCGACCAGTTGCACCAGCGGGCTGTCGGCGGCGGCGTCGCGCGAGGCATTGAGCCGCGCCACCAGCGCCGCGCGGTCGGCGTCGATGCGGGCCGGCCTGCCGTCGGCGCCCAGCAAATACGGCAGCCCGCTCAGCAGGGCCGGGTCGAACAGCAACCGGCCGGCGCCTTCGGCGAACAGCGCCGCCGTTCGGCCGGCGCGCACGCCCTGGCGCAGGCCGAGTTCGTAGAACACGTTCGGGTCGGCCAGCGTCAGGTCGGCCACCGCGTGTTCGCTCAGCAGCAGCCGCTCGAACATCGGTTTGTCGATCACGCCGCCGGTTTGTTCCTCGCGCAGCGGCTCCAGGCCCGCCTGTTCGACCGCCGGTGCGACCACGTCGCGGTAGACCGCGTCGAAGTCGATCCGCACGCCGGCCGCGCCGGCCTGGCTGCCGAAGGGCATCAGCACAAAACACAAGGGGAGGCGCTGGCTCATCGAGTCTTTCTGGGGTGGCGGCGCGCTTGCGGGCAAAGGTGCCGGTTGCCGAGGATGGCGCGGTCGACGCGCCTACGCAATCAGTTTTTGCCTGGAAACAGGCTTTGCAGCAGATCGTGCCGCATGGCGCGTGAGCGAGATCCAGCATGACCATGCAACTCAGCTTGCCGGGGGGAAGTCGATTTGCGGTGCGTTCGAAGCGGATACTCTTCCCCAGTCGAGTCACCCCGGGAAACACCATGCAAGGCTGCGCCTACATCCAGGGCAAATTCGTCCCGCCCAATGAAGCCAAGATCTCGATCTTTGACTGGGGCTTCCTGCACTCCGACGCCACCTATGACGTTGCACATGTGTGGCGGGGCAACTTCTTTCGCCTGGGCGACCACCTGGAGCGCTTCTTCGCCAGCCTGGACCGGCTGCGCCTGAACCCCGGCAAGAGGCCCGATGAGGTGCGCGCCATTGCCCACGAGTGCGTGCGCCGCTCCGGCCTGCGCGACGCCTACGTGGAGGTGTTGTGCACCCGTGGCCAGCCGGCGCCGGGTTCGCGCGACCCGCGCACGTGCACCAACCAGTTCATGGCGTTCGCGATCCCGTTCGTCTGGCTGGCTGACCCGCAAAAGCAGGCACTCGGCATCAACTTGATCGTCAGCGACGTGCAGCGCATTGCGCCGGCCAGTATCGACCCGCGCATCAAGAACTACCACTGGCTGGACATGGTGCTGGCGCTGTTCCAGGCCTACGAGCGTGGCGGCGAAACCGCATTGTTGCTGGACGCCCACGGCAACGTCGCCGAGGGGCCGGGTTTCAATGTTTTTGCGTTCGTCGACGACGCGCTGGTGACGCCCGACGCCGGTGTGCTCGAAGGCGTGTCGCGGCGCACCGTGATCGAGATGGCCAGCGCCGCCGGCCTGC
>JAYSVE010000259.1:0-11197 GCA_043718725.1 Methylibium sp. | reverse complement strand
GCACCAGGCTGTCGTCGGTGACCACGCTGCCGGCCCACACCGATTGCATCAGCTCGTCTTTGGTGACCACGCGGCCGGCGCTGCGGGCCAGGAACTGCAACACGGCCATCGCCTGCGGGCGCAAGCGCACTTCGGCGCCGGCCGCATCGCGCAACAGCATTTGCGCGAGGTCCACCTCAAAACCCGGCAAGGCGATCGTGTCGCTGGAGCTTTGCATGGTCGTCCCCATTTTTCCTTGCGTCGCCCGTGCAGGTGGCAGCAGAAATTAGAACGGTACGCGCGCCGCGGGGGAATGGCAATCGCCATCACACGTGGCCGATTTCGGCTGTCCATCGGAAAGTTTCGGCGCCGCCTCGGCCGGTCTTCGTGACGTGCAAGGGGTGCCGGCCGCACGCTGGCCGCCTTGCACCACTGTCTGTGAGGCCCGCGATGGAAACCCTGGCTCTGTCTCTGTTGATCTGGTTGGCGGTTCATTCGGACTACCCGTTGGCCGGCATAGAACCGCCGCCGATCCGCCTGCTCAGCCCGGAGGCGATGACGGCGCTGTACTACGAGCAAACGAGTGCCGGCGCCCCGGCCGGCGCGGCCAAGGTCGACCGGCGCATCCAGGGGTATTTCAGCTGGGCCGACTCGCCGCGCGGTGTGATCTACCTGGTGCAGCCGCAAGACACCGACGGCGCCGCCCACTTTGCCGACCCGGCCGACAACCCGTTGTTCCGCGAACGCCTGCTGCATGAGCTGGTGCACTTTGCCCAGCACACCAGCGGCGCTTATGCGCGCTTCGAGTGCCCGGCCCAGGGCGAATTCGATGCCTACCGGCTGGGCGGCATGTACCTGCTGCAGCTTGGCGTGCGCGATCCGATGCCCGGCCGCCTGGCCTGGGCGCGGCGCTTCAGCAGTTGCTGAACGTACCCTGTCGAACTGGCCCGAATTCGGCGCACTGGCCGGCGCCATGGCCGCGGGCCATGCGCCATCGCGATCGGCAATGGCTTCGGCTTGAATCAGCCCAGCCAGTTCTCGACGCTGAGCCCGCCGACCCGAGAAAACTCAGCCACGTTGTCGGTCACCAGCACGGCATCAGCCGAAAGTGCCTGGGCCGCAATCATCATGTCATTCGGGCCGATGACGCGGCCCCGCTTTTCCAAAGCGACTCGCAGCACGCCATAGTGCCGGGCGGCAGCCGTGCCGAACCCGACCAGTTCGAAGCTCCGCAGCAGGGCGTCGTAGACCTGCCGGTTCAACTCGGGCTTCTTGCTTTTCACGATGCCGTATTCGATCTCGGCCAACACCACCGAAGACAGCAACAAGGCGCTCGCGGGCATCCCGCGCAACCGGCCCGCCAAGCCAGGCCGGTTCTTGCTGACGGCAATCAGGATGTTGGTGTCGAGCAGGTAGCGCACCGCGCTCAGTCCAGATCGACGGCCAGCGTGTCCGGCATCAGTTCGGGCGCAGGCGCTATGTCCAGGCCGCCCAGCGCCCACACGCGGGCCAGCGCCTCGGCCGCGGTTTGCGATGCGCGCGGTTCCGGAATCAGACGCGCGATGGCCTTGCCGCGCCTGGCGATGATGATTTCTTCACCGGCTTCGACCCTTTCCAGCAACGCCGAAAGTTGAGCCTTGGCCTGGGCGACTTGAACCTGTTCCATGGGCAATCTCCCGAGATGACCAACTTGGTCATATTGTAGCCCGGGCTCGTTCGGCAACCGGTTGGGTGACGAAGCCGGTGTGGCCAAGGATCGTTGGCCGGTTGTGGTGAGCGCGCGGCGGTGAACGTCGATCAAGGCGAAGCCAGCCGCCGCGCCACGCGCCAGCCGTCGACGCTGTACACCAGCAGCGCCGCCCAGATCAACGCAAAGCCGATCATCCGCGGGGCCGTGAACGGCTCGTGAAACAGCCACACGCCCAGCCCGAACTGGATCGCCGGCCCCAGGTACTGCAGCAGGCCCAGCGTGGTCATCGTGATGCGGCGCGCGCCGGCGGCAAACAGCAACAGCGGGATGGCGGTCACCGGGCCGACGCCGACCAGCAACAGGTCGGTCGCCCAGTCCTGCGCTGGAAAGCTGGCGCTGCCCTGCACCCACCACCACCCCAGCGCGACGAAGGCCAGCGGCGCCAGCACCAGCGTCTCCAGCGTCAGCACTTCCAGCGCGCCGAGCACGGCGATCTTGCGCAGCAGGCCGTAGGTCCCGAAGGAGGCCGCCAGCACCAGTGCGATCCAGGGCAATTGACCTCCATGTACGGTCAGCCACACCACGCCCAGCGCGGCCAGCGACAGCGCGGCCCATTGCGCGCGCCGCGGGCGCTCCTTCAAAACCGTGGTCCCCAGCAGCACGTTGACCAGCGGCGTGATGAAGTAGCCCAGGCTGGCGTCGAGCACATGGCCATGCGTCACGGCCCAGATGTAGACGCCCCAGTTGGCCGCCAGCAGCAACGCGCTGGCGGCGAACGCGAGCAGGACCCGCGGTTGGCGCAGCACCGGCCCGAGCCAGGCCCATTGGCGCCGAACCCCCAGCAGCGCCAGCAGGAAGACCAGCGACCACAGCACCCGGTGCGCCACCACCTCCGCTGCCGGGACGGCGGCGAGCTGCACGAAGTAGAGCGGGAAGAGTCCCCAGCAGATGTAGGCCAGGGCGGCGTAGACGATTCCGCGGTGCATGGGATGCGCGCACTCGGCGGGCGCTGACGGCAATGGGGCAGCGATTGTCGCAGCGCATTTGCGCAGGTGTCATTCGGCGCATGCGGCGCGGCGGTGCGCAGGGCCTTGTCGGAGCGGTCGATGTCCTTGTCCATCGAATCCACCGTGGAACGAAACCCAACCGGCCGCAACCAATGTCGCGGCCTGGCTTTCAGGTGCCGGGAATCAACGCATCAGTGGCCGCCTTCGTAGCCGAGTTGCCCGCGGATGGCGCCTGCCGGAAACACGCTGTTGTGGACGTTGATGTAGAAGTTCTGCGGGTTGTTCAGGATGCGCTGCACGGTGCCTGGCACGCCCATCGGGAACTTGCCGGCCTCGCCCTCGGTCAGGCAGTCCCCGGCCTGCCCGTCTTGAGGCCAGGCGAGGTTGGCCACCACCGGCCCGTTGCTTCCGCGCGCGCCCTCATGAATGTGCGCCGCGCGCCCGCCGCCTGGAGCCAGGCTCAGTTCAGCGACCTTCTTGATGCCCACCAGCAGGTAGCACAGCGTGAGCGGGTCGCCATCGATGCCGAACACGTAGGCCTCGCCGCGGCCGTTCGGGTCGCCGACGTTGGCCGAGTTGATCGCGTCGGTGCGCACCTCTTCTCGGCCATCGAGTTCGGCCTTCAACACGACGTTGACGTGGCCGGCCGACGCCGCCGGCGCCCAGGCCGCCAAGGCCACCAGACCGGCGGCGGCGAGCAATGGAATGCTGCGTAGTTTGTTCATGCTTTTTCCTCAAAATGTTGTGGAACCGTCGACAGCGCCGAGCGCACGCCGACCGCGAGACTTGCCAACCCCGCGCACGAAGAGCGCGCGGGTGTGTGCTCTACGCGGCGGGGTTGCATCGAGATGCAGTCGAGGGCGAAGATTCCTTGAATCGCCGGCGAGGCATTGGTGGCGCACCATCGCGTCGGATCAAGCGCGCTGCGCGGCAAGCGGGTACCGCGGCGCCGAAATCGCGGCGGCCCGGTGCCGCCCACGCCTGAGGGTTTGCAGGCGGCGTCAGCGCGGCGTCACTTCGTCGCCGGGCGCGGCTGAATCGGTTTCAAATCACCACAGTCCGGGCCCAACCACCTGGCCGTGAGCGTCATGCGCGTGGTCCGGGCCTTGCCCTCGTGCTGGGTCGTCATCAGGTTCTTGACGGTGTAGTTCTCGGGGCCGGCAAAGTGCGCCTCGCCGCTGCCTTCGTAGGCGGGCTGGGTGCAACTGGAGCGCCACTTCCACACCGTCGGGCTGCGGCTGGTGATGTCGGTCTTGCAGCTCTCGCTGTCGCCGCCCCATTTGCCCTGGTCGAGCGACTCGCGGCTGTGGCAGATCTTCTGCACCCCGTCTGAGCCCACCCCGAAGCCGCGCTGCTTCATCATCGCTTCCATCTGCTTGCGGGACTCGGGCGGCAGGCTCTTCAACATCTCCATCGGATCCGGCGCCTTCTGGCCATCGACCTCGCGTTCACTTTGCACCTGCCACAGGCCGGGTTTCAGCGGGGGGCTGGACTGGGCCTGGGCGGCGCAGGCCACTGCGCCGAGTGCGACGCCCAACGTCAACAGGGGGCAAGGGATGCGTTGCATGCGGGACTCCTTGGAATGACCGGAAGCGGGGTGTCGAAATGATCGCATGTTCCGTGCAGATCGGGTCGGTGGAGGCGCGTGGCGCCGCAGTCCGGGCCGCCAGCTTGCCCGGTGGGCCGATTCGCAGCGGCGATCAACGCCGTGCCCTGTCGCCAGCCCGGCGAAATTCGCCGAGTCCGAATCAACGATTTGCAACGGGTGCGCACGAGTTCACGACTTTTCACACGCGGGTCACGAATGCTCCCCACCATGGGGGGTGCATTGTGATCATTGGCGTCACAAAATGCTGCTCGCGCGGTGGCCCATTTTGAGCCGTTTGCCGCGCGATGCCGCGGCGGTGCAAACCATCCGCCCCGGCCAAGGAACTGTCATGCCGCAAACCTTCAACGTCGGATCCCGCTCGCTCTTCGTCACCACCACCGCCTGGATCTTCATCGTCCTGGCCGCGCTGGCCAGCGCCTCGGCGCTGGTGCAAAACGCGGCCGTGACGTCCTTGTTGCCCGGCCTGCAGGCCGGCGACAACCCACATTCGCTGCCGCTGCTGACCGGCTGGTTGGTGGGCTACCTGCCCTGGGTCGTGGGCACCGGGCTGGTGGTGTCGTTCGCCACCCTGGCCTCGGCGATCGGGCTGTTGCTGCGGCTGGACTGGGCGCGCCGGGTCTTCATCGGCATGCTGCTGTTGGCCATCGTCGCCAACCTGGTCGGCATGTGGCTGCAGCAGGAGGTCGTGCAGTCGGTCGTCAGCAGCGCCCTGGGCAGTGCGCCGATTCCGGCCCAGGTGCTGGGCGTGTTCGGCGGCTTCGTCACCGCGGCGCGCGTCATGGCCATCGTGATGACGCTGGTGGCCTGCACCATGCTGGCGTGGATCATCCGGCGCTTGATGTCGGCGAGCGTGCGTCAAGAGTTCGCCTGATCTGGTGATGGTGCCCCCCAGTCGCTGATGCTCCTGCCCCCAAGGGGCGCTGCCTGGCTTGGGGCGGCCCGGCGCTCAGGCAGTGCCCCCCAGTCGCTGACGCTCCTGCCCACTCGGGGCGCTTCGAGGGCGCGGCGGGTTGGGCTTGCTGGATGTCAGACCGGGGCGCTGTCGACCTCGCCGTCCACGTAGAACCAGCGGCCTTCCTCGCGCACGAATCGGCTCATTTCGTGCAAGCGTTGGGCCCGGCCTCCGAACTTGCTGCGGGCGATGAATTCGACCGTGGCATGGTTGTCGTCCAGCGCTTCGTGCCGGCGCACCACCAGCCCCAGCCATTTCAAACCCGGCGCGTAGGGCTCCAGCATGGCCGGCCGGGTGCTGGCGTGCCAGGTGGCGAGCAGGTAGTCGGGCAGGTTCAGCACGAAGGCGCTGTAGCGCGACCGCATCAGCGCCTCGGCGGTCGGGGCCAGCAGGTGCAGCGGGCCGGCGTGGTAGCGGGCGCAGCAGGCGTTGTAGGGGAGGGCGTTGCCGCAGGGGCAGGGAGCAAGGGCGGTGCCGGGCGGGTGTTTTGCGATCGTCATGCCATCCCTCGATTCCAGACATCGCCCAGCGGCCCACGGCCGACAGGAGCGTGAAGATCCGACGGGAACCGCATCGACCGTCATTGTTGCGCGGCGCAGCGATGACGGCAATGCATGGAGCCGACCGTGGGGCTCGCTGGAACCTGCGCAGCCAGCGTGGAGAATCGAGACACCCACCGGTCTGACCCATGCTCCCCCAGCCCCACCGTGTCCTGTCCGTCATCGCGCCGATGACGCAACTCAACACGCCCTACCCGTCAACCGCCTACCTGACCGGGTTTTTGCGCTCGCGCGGCGTCGCCGCGGTGCAGGAGGACCTGGCGCTGGCTCTGATCCTGAGGCTGCTCTGCGCCGACGGGCTGCTGGCGGTGCGCGAATGCGTGCTGGCGCTGCCGGCGCACGCGCGCACGCCGGCGGTCGCTGCCTTCAGCGAGCACTTCCAGCAATACCTGCAAACGATAGACCCCACGGTGGCCTTCCTGCAGGGCCGCGACCCGACGCTGGCGCACCGCATCTGCAGCCGCAACTTCCTGCCCGAAGGCCCGCGCTTCGATTCGCTGGCGGTGTTTGTCGACGCCGACGGCGGCGATGCCATGGCCTGGGCCTTCGGCGCGCTGGGCGTGCAGGACCGCGCTCGCCACCTGGCCACGCTGTACCTCAACGACATCGCCGACGTGCTGCGCGACGCGGTCGATCCGCGCTTCGAGTTCGTGCGCTATGCCGAAAGCCTGGCGCAAAGCCAACCCACCTTCGAGCCGCTGGCCGCGGCGCTGGCGGCCCCGCTCAACCTGGTCGACCGCACCTTGCGCGAGCTCACGTTGGCGGCGCTGGCGCGCCACGCGCCGACGCTGGTGCTGGTGTCGGTGCCGTTCCCCGGCGCGGTGTACGCGGCGTTTCGCATCGCCCAGGCCATCAAGGCGCACGACCCCACGATTCGCACCGCGCTCGGCGGCGGTTTCGTCAACACCGAGTTGCGCGAGCTCGCCGAGCCGCGTGTGTTCGACCATTTCGACTACGTCACGCTGGACGCCGGCGAACGCCCGCTGCTGGCCTTGCTGGATCACCTGGCCGGCAAGCGTTCGGCGAGCCGGCTGGTGCGCACCTTCACGCGGCCGGCGCGGGCGGGCCCGGTGCGCTACACCCACCTGGTCGAGCCCGACGTGCCCTTCGCCGACGTCGGCACGCCCACCTGGGACGGCCTGCCGCTGGAGCGCTACCTGTCGCTGCTGGACATGCTCAACCCGATGCACCGGCTGTGGTCGGACGGGCGCTGGAACAAGCTGACGGTCGCGCACGGTTGCTACTGGAAGAAGTGCAGTTTTTGCGACGTGAGCCTGGACTACATCTCGCGCTACGAAGGCGCCAGCGCCGAAACTTTGGTCGACCGCATTGAAGCCATCGTCGCTGAAACCGGCGAAACCGGTTTTCACTTTGTTGACGAAGCAGCGCCGCCCAAAGCCTTGAAAACACTGGCCGCCGAATTGCAGCGCCGCCAAACAGCCATCTCATGGTGGGGAAACATCCGCTTCGAAAAATCCTTCACGCCGCAGCTCTGCCAAGAGCTGGCCGACAGCGGCTGCATCGCCATCTCCGGCGGCCTGGAAGTCGCGTCTGACCGCTTGCTGAAGTTGATGAAAAAAGGCGTGTCGGTCGAGCAGGTGGCGCAGGTCACCAAAGCGTTTTCAGACGCCGGCATCCTGGTGCACGCCTACCTGATGTACGGCTTCCCCACCCAGACCGTGCAAGACACGGTAGACGCCCTGGAATACGTGCGCCAGTTGTTTGAAGCAGGCTGCATCCAGTCCGGCTTTTTTCACCGCTTTGCCTGCACCGTGCACTCACCCGTGGGCATGAACCCTCAAGACTACGGCGTGACCTTGCAGCCCTTGCCTGCAGGCACCTTCGCCCGCAACGACATCGCCTTCATCGACCCCACCGGCGTGAACCACGACGTGCTGGGTGTGGCGCTGAAAAAGGCGCTCTACAACTACATGCACGGCCTGGGTTTGGAAGAAGACGTGCGCACTTGGTTCAGCGGCAAGGTTCCGAGAACCACGGTGGCGAAGCACCGGATTGCGCGGGCTTTGGATTCGATGGTGCGGGTTTGATTGGAAGCCTGACACCAGCGGCACTCAGACCGCAGTGACGTTGAACCGATCGCAGAGTTCATCAAGCTGACGACGTTTGAGCTTTTCCGATCGCAGCTTGCGAAGTCCGCTGCGCTCGAAGATGGCGTATGCAAACCCCTTGTTCATTTGCCGAGACACGTAGCGAATACCGTCCCAGCGTGCGCTGGCGCTGTGAATAGCACGCGCCCAGGCTTGGCTTGATGTGTAGTCGGCGCAGGCACTGATGTCATTGTTCAAGCCAAGGGACTTGAGTGCCGCTCCAGTCAAGTCGGCGAGCACCAAGGTCTTGCGACGTTCACAGGCAAAGCGCACCACCGCGCGTTCCGTCAGCTCGGCGGTCGGCACCTCGTAGCTGCCGCCAACGAACCGCCCGCACTCATGGATGACGCTTTCGGCAAATGCCACCTCGATGCTGCTGGCGGTGTAGCAGGTGCCGAACGCGCCGGGACCGCTAGGGCCTGGATCGGTGTCGGGATCGTCAAAGCGGTAGACGCCAGTTGACCAATACGGCTCGGTGGCCGGATGTCGGCTCAATCGCAAGAGCGACGCGACCTCGATCCTGATCGGTCGAAGCAGATCCTCGAAGGATCCGCGCTCAGGCAGCCGAAGCTGCATTTTTGGTCAGCTTTGCGGCAGCCCAAGTAAATTCAAGTTTTTGGAAGTCAGGGTGGTGCATGACCAAGCTTAGTTGCTGAGAAATCAAAGCGTCAATCTCTGCAACGCGAGCGTCCAGAGTGGCGCTCAGGTTGTCGGACATCACGACGGTTCCCGACAAAACCTCGCGCACCAATTCGGAAATGATGTCTTTGGTGCGGACGCGCTCTATGTCTGAGCGGGTTCCCTTGCGGTGATCAACGATGCGATCAAGCAACACGCTCTCCGTGACTGTCGCCACGGCTTGTGCTTTTGAAGCGATGGTTGGTGCGATGTTGGTTTGCCCTCTGTCTTTCTTCATTCCTCTACCGACCTTTTCCAGCTTCGCGGCGTCGGTGAGCATGTCGCCCAGAATGTCTTCCAGCTTCTCGTTACCAGCCATTTTGTCGCGCAGATCGGCTAGCTTGGTGCGGGCTTCCAGCAGTTTGCGCAGCGGCTCGACTTGCTGCACCACAGCTCCAGGACGGAAATCGTCGAGCTTGTCGAAAACCAAATTAACGACAAATTCGCCGCCCTCGGCGCTGAGTTCGTTGTTCACGCGGTAAGTCGCTCTGGACGTCATGCCTTCCATGATTTCGTCCAAGTTGTCGAGGTCCACATTGACGAGCTCGCGATCTTTCAGCTTAGGCAGCGGTTTTTTGGGGCCAACGCTTTTAACCAACTGAGCAGACGCGTTTCGGCCCGTTTTGGCAGCCGACTTTGCGACACCACACGCGGCTCCACGTTCGCGCGCCCACGCCGCGGCCAGACGTTCCACCTTTGCCACAGCAATCCCCGACTCCAACGCGGCGATGACGCTCTTGCCCGATAAGGCACCGTGTTCAAGCAACCAGAACATCAGCTTCTCGGTGGCACCGAGCTCGCCCAGAGCGCGACAAATGACTGCGACGGCTTCGCGGTCCATCCCCAGAAAAGCCTGCGGGTAGTAAAGCCGGTTGCCGACCTTCACTGCGAAGACCTCGCAGCGGTCTGAGGCAGGTGCCAATGCTTGGCGCGTCAGCCCCCAGGCTTGTGCCAATTGCTCACCGGGCACCACCAAGCCGTCTTTGACCCACTGAACCCGCGCCGCCTCGCCACGCGCGGCGGCAGCAGTCAAGCCGCCAACCGCTTGAGCACCTTGGGTTTGCGCGGGGTGCGCAGGGAGGAACTCGGCTTGCGCCGCGCGGGAGCGAACATTCCGTGTTCTCGGCAGCTGCAGCCCTTGTTTGCTGACCGCCGAGCGCAAGCTGCCAAGGTCTTCGCTAAGGCGCCCCATGGTGGCTTCAAGCTGCGCGATACGGCGCAGTAGGACAGGTGAGTTGACGGATGTGCTCATGCACTGATTCTAAGCAAACGTAGACAACCAAGCAAATAAAGAAATAAGGAAAACTAAGATACCCATTGCGACTCGCGACGTTGCCGCCGTTACCGCAGTGACGCCTCAAGGTCACGTTCAGGTCTCACGCCCAAAGCCAGAACAAGGCTAAGCGCGAATCAGCTAGATTCGGTTGCGAGGACAGAAGCGCGGCCGAGCAAGAACTTGGGATGCTCACTTTGCATGGCCTTGCAAAGCGCTTTAAACAACATCAAGAGATTTGAGGGAATCATTCATGGTCAGACCCAAGAAAGCGGACACATCGACTGGATCGTTTTTTGAAGAGGACTACCTCGTGCGGACTCTTGGGAGCATTGCGAATGACCCGGAAGTCGCGCTGACCGAGTTGGTTGCCAACGCGTGGGACGCGGGCGCGTCTTTGGTGGACATCACAGTTCCGAGCGTGAGGCAAACGGCGTTAGTGGTTCAGGACGACGGGCACGGCATGAACGCCGCCCAATTCAAGAGCCGGTGGATGCGGCTTGGCTACCACCGAATCAAGCATCAAGGCTTGCAAGTGGAATTCCCACCCGAGCGCGAGGACTGGCGGCGCAAGGCCTACGGCAGAAATGGAGTCGGACGGCACGGCCTGTTGTGTTTCTCCGATCATTACCAAGTCGAAACCTGGCGCGAGGGTAAGGGCTTCGGCTTCGAAATCGGCACGCAAAGCAGCGAAACGCCCTTCAAAATAACTAAGGAAAAAACATTCCTGCGTGGCAACCACGGCACGCGGCTGTCGGTTGTCGTGGAACGGCATTTGCCCAGCGAAAATCGGATTCGAGAAATCTTGTCGGCTCGGTTTCTCCACGATCCGCAGTTTGTAGTTCGGGTTAACGGCCAGTCGGTTTCCTTGGGCGACCACTCGGGGCTGATCGAGCGGACCCCCCTGAGCATCCCAGGCTGTCCGGCGGCCGAGGCCTTTGTGGTCGATTCGTCACGAGCGGCCAAATCGACCATCTATCAAGGCGTCGCGTTTTGGGTCAATGGTCGGCTGGTGGGCTCACCGAGCTGGGTAGTTGGCTCAGAGGCTGTCATCGACGGCCGTGCGCGGTTTGCGAAGCGCTATTCGGTCGTGATCAAAACCGGCGATGGCTGGGCCAGCGAAATTGAGCCTGACTGGGCGCGCTTCAAGGCAGGCCCGAAGACCGACGCTCTTTTCGGAGCAGTGCGCCAATACGCGCAACAGGTCTTCGGCAAGCTGTCGTCGGAATTAGTCGAGGAGAGTTCCGAAGAGGCGTTGGTGCGCAATCGTGAAGAATTCAAGGGGCTTTCGCATCTCGGTCGCATCGAAGTAGCTAGCTTCGCGCGCGACTTGGTCAAAGC
>JAYSVE010000258.1:0-4633 GCA_043718725.1 Methylibium sp. | reverse complement strand
GTGAGCAGCGTGGACGTGATCACGCCACCGATGATGGCCCGGCCCATCGGCGCCTGAAGCTCGCCGCCCTCGTTCAGCGCCAGGGCCAGCGGCAACATGCCGAAAACCATCGCGCAGGTCGTCATGATGATGGGACGCATGCGCACCATGCCGGCCTGCAGCAGCGCCTCGGGCACGCTCAGGCCGGCCTTGCGGCCCTGGTTGGCAAAGTCCACCAGCAGGATCGCGTTCTTGGTCACCAGGCCCATCAGCATGATCAGACCGATCATCGAAAACACGTTCAAGGTCGACTTCCACAGCAGCAGCGCCAGCATCACGCCGATCAACGACAGCGGCAGCGACGCCATGATCGCCAGCGGCTGCAAGAAGCTGCCGAACTGGCTGGCCAGCACGATGTAGATGAAGATCACGCTCAAGGCCAGCGCGCCCAGCATGGCGCCGAAGGCCTCTTCCTGCTCCCTGGTGGCGCCGCCCACGTCGAAGCTGTAACCCGGGGGCAGCTTGATGTCCTTGACCAGCGCCTGCACCTCCTTGCCGGCGTCGCCGGCGGGCCGGCCTTCGACCCCGGCAAAGATCGCCTCGCGGCGCTGCAGGTTCTGGCGCCGGATCACCTCGGGGTTGACGATGGGGACGATGCTGGCCACCGTCCCCAGCGCGATCGGCGTGCCGTCCTTGCTGAAGGCGATGGGCAGGCCGCGCAGTTGCTCGACCTTCTCGCGTTGCTCGGCAGGCAGGCGCAACTGCACCTCGACCTGTTGGCCGTCGGGGGTGGTCCAGTACGTCGCGACCTCGCCGGTGACGTAGGCACGCAGGCTTGAGGCCACCTGCGGCGCGGTCAGCCCGAGCTCGCGCACGGGGCCCGGGTTGAGCCGCACCGCAAAGGCCGGCAGGCCGGGCTTGACCGACACCTCAACGTCGACGATGCCCCGGATCTTGCGGATCTTGTCGGCCAGGTCCCGGGTGATGCTGGCCAACCCTTGCGGGTCGCTGCCCAGCACCGCCACGTAGATCGGCCGGTCGAAGCCGACCGACACCTCGATGCCCGGCAACCTGGCAATCTGTGCGCGGATCGCGTCTTCGACCTGCTTCTGGCTGCGTTGGCGCTCCGAGCGCGGCTTCAGGCTGATGTTGAGCGAGGCCTGGTTGCGCCCCACCGCCAGTCCCGAGCCCTGCCCGCCCACGCTGCTGGAAACAACTTGCACCTCGGGCATGGCCAGCACCACCTCTTCGACCTGGCGGATCTTGGCGTCGCTGCGCGCCAGGCTGGAGCCCACCGGCAGGCGCACGTTGAGTTGGGTGAAGCCCTGGTCGGCCTGCGGAATGAACTCGCTGCCCACCAGCGGCACCAGCGCCAGCGCGCCGAAGAAGCTTGCGGCGCCCACCAGCAGCACCAGCGCGCGCGGCGTCAGCGTGCCACGGCGCCAGCCGCGCGCCTGCGACGCCAGGCGCTGACCGCGCGCATCGAACGGCCGGCCGAACGCCGGCCAGGGCATCGCATAGCGCCGGGCCGAGAAGGCCCAGTGGATCAGCGCCGCGTAGGTCGCGTGCAAGACATCCATCACGCGCTCGGTGCCGCGCAGCATCGCGCCGATGACGGGAAGCCGCTGCAAGGTGTGCGCCGGCGGGTCTTTCCAGACGCTGGACAGCATCGGGTCCAGCGTGAAGCTGACGAACAGGCTCACCAGCACCGCCACCGTCACCGTCAACCCGAAGGCCACAAAGAACTTGCCGACGATGCCACCCATGAACGCCACCGGCACGAACACCGCGCACAGCGCCAGCGTGGTGGCCATCACCGCCAGGCCGATCTCGTCGGTGCCCTCCAGCGACGCGCGCCGGTGGTCCTTTCCCAGGTGCACGTGGCGCACGATGTTTTCGCGCACCACGATGGCGTCGTCGATCAGCAGGCCGATGCACAGGCTCAGCGCCATCATGGTCATGAAGTTGAGCGTGAAGCCGAACGCATGGATCGCGATGAACGAGGCGATCACCGAGATCGGCAAGGTCAGGCCGGTGATGATGGTCGAGCGCCATGAATGCAGGAACAAGAACACGATGAGAACGGTCAGCAGCGCGCCCTCGACCAGCGTGTGCTGCAGGCCGCGCAGCGAGTTCTTCACGAAGTCGCTGGTGGCATAGACCAGCTTCAGCTCGACGCCGGCCGGAAGCGTGGGCCTGAGTTCCTCGGCCGCCGCCTTGATGGCGTCGCCGGTGGCCACGATGTTGGCGTCCTGCTGCTTGAAGATGTTGAAGCTCACCGCGGGCTGGCCGTTGATGCGGGCCAGTGAATCGGGCTCGCGCTCACGCTCGACCAGCGTGCCGACGTCGCCCAGCGTCACCGCCAGGCCGGCGCGGCGCGCCACCACCAGTTCGGCAAACTGCTTGGGGTCGCGCACCCGACCCTCGACGCGCAAAATGGAATCCTGCGACGCGTCACTCAGCAGCCCGACCGGCTGGTCGGCGTTGGCCTCGCGCAGCGCGCTGGCGATCTCCGCCGGCGTGACGGCATACGCGCGCAGGCGCTCGGGCGCCAGGTCGATGCGCACCTGGCGCGTTGCCAGACCGGAGACATCGACGCGCGCCACGCCCTCGACCCGTTGCAGCCGCTTGTAGACGGTTTGGTCCGCGATCAGCGAAAGCTCCCTGGCGCTGCGCTCGCCACTCAGCAAGGCCAGCACCACGGTTGGCTGGGCGTTCTCGCCATCGAAGCGGTTCACGGTCGGCGCCTTGGCGTCTTTGGGGAACAGGCCCTGCACCACGGCCACCCGGTCGCGCACGTCCTGCATGGCGCGCGCCATGTCGGCGTTCAGGCTGAACTCCACACTGGTCTGGCTGCGGCCCTCGAAGCTGCGCGAGGTGATGCGCTTGACGCCGGCAATGCTGTTCAGCGCCTCTTCGACCAGCTTGGTGACCTCGCGCTCCACCGCTTCGGGCGCGGCGCCGGGGTAGCCGACATCGATGAAGGCCACCGGCAGCGCCACGTCGGGCATCTGTTCGACGCCCAGCCGCGCATAGGAAAACAGCCCCAGCACGCACAGCGCCACCATCACCATGGTGGCGAACACCGGGTTGTTGATCGAGACGCGCGTCATCCACATGGTGTGCCCCGTTTCAACGCGGGGTGGCCGAGGCCGGTGCCGACGCCACCGCCGCCTTGGCCGCGACGACCACCGCGCGCCCGCCCTCCCTGAGGTTGTCGAAGCGCAGGGCCAGCACTTGCGCGACCGGGCTCAATCCATCGAGCACCTCGACCCGGCCCTGCTCCGGGTCGCGCCGCCCGGTGGTGACGGCGCGGCGCACCAGCAGGCCGTTTTCGATCAACCAGACCTGGTCTTGTCCGGCGCTCTGGCCGATGGCACCGGCCGGCACGGTCAGGCGCTGGGCCGGGTCGCGCAACTGCACCCGGCCCGATGCGTACTGGCCGGCGCGCAAGGTCTGCCGCGGGTTGCGCAGGGCGATCGTCACGCCGATGGCCCGCGCGCCGGCATCGGCCGCCGGGGCAATCCGCGCGATCGTGCCGACCACCGGCTCGGCCACGCCTTCGACCTGCACCTGCACCGGCATGCCGGGCGCCAACTGCGAGACCTCGTGCGTGCCCACGCTGCCCGCCAGTTCCAGCGTCGACAGGTCGACGATGGTCAGCACGTTTTGTTCCATGCTGAGCTTTTCGCCGGGCAGCACATGGCGCTTGGCGACCACGCCGCCAATGGGCGCCACCAGCGCGGCGTCGCGCAGGCTGAGCTGGCTGGTGCTGAGCTGCGCCTTTGAGGCGGTGAACTGGGCGCGCGCCGATTCCAGCGCCGCGGCGCTGGCCTCCAGAGCGTTGCCGGAGATGAACTGCTGGTCGGCCAACCGCTGGTTGGCCTGGTGCTGGCGCTGCGCCTGGGCGAGTTGCGCGCGGGCCGATTCGAGCGCGGCGCCGCGTTCGGCAACCCGGCTGTTCAGGTCGGCCAGGTCGACCCGCCCCAGCGTCTGGCCGGCCTTGACCACACTGCCCTCCGCGACATTGAGCTTCAGCAGCGTGCCCGGCGCCTTGACCCGAACCACGGCCGTTCCGGGCGCCACCAGCGGGCCGGAAAACTCGATCCAGCGCGGCAGCGCCAGCCGCTGCGGCGTGACCACCTCGGCGGCGTTGAACTCCAGGGTCACATTGGCCGCGTCGGCCTTCTTGCGGGCCTCTTCGGCGTCGGCGGCGCGGATCCGGGTCACCACCAGCAACGTGGTGCCCGCCACTGCCAACGCGGCCAGGCCGCCGATCAACCACAGCTTGCGCATGGCGCTTCCTCGTTCTTGGTGTTGGTGGGTCTGTCGCGGCAGTGTATGAATCCTGGGCGGCGGTGCAATGGCGGATGCGACGGACTGCGGTTTCGCCGGTGTGGGCCGCAACGGCCGGCGCCGGACGGCCCGGTCAGTTCACCATGACGGCGCGCGGCTCCAGCACCCGCACACGCCGGCAGCACGCCGCCGAGAGCGCCGCGGCCGCGCTGGCGGCCCGGAACGCGAACAAGGTTCCGCGTTGCGGCATGGGAGCGGGCTCAGAGGCTGAGAGTATTTCGAACGTGTCCGAGCAGCGCGCCAGAAGGTGGCCGATCAAGGCGCAAAGCGCAGCCATAGCCCGGGCTATGGCGAGCAT
>JAYSVE010000257.1:0-2009 GCA_043718725.1 Methylibium sp. | reverse complement strand
GATCTACCGAACTCAGCGCTTGCGCGCTTCCTTCCGGTAATCGCGATCCGACCCCAATTTACTGACTGCCCGGCCCGCTCACATTTTGATTACAGCTTGAACGGCACGACGAGTTGGCGTTGTTCCCCTAGGCCTTCGATGCCCAGGGTCATCACGTCGCCTTTTTTCAGGAAGACGGGCGAGGGTTTTACGCCCATGCCTACGCCGGGGGGCGTGCCGGTGGTGATGACGTCGCCGGGCAGCAGGGTCATGAACTGGCTGACGTAGCTCACCAGTTTGGCGGCGCCGAAGATCATGGTCTTGGTGCTGCCGGTTTGGCGGCGCTGGCCGTTCAGGTCCAGCCACATGTTGAGCTTTTGCGGGTTGGTGATTTCGTCAGTCGTCACGAGCCAGGGGCCGATGGGGCCGAAGGTGTCGCAACCCTTGCCCTTGTCCCAGGTGCCGGCGCGCTCAATTTGGTATTCGCGCTCGCTCACGTCGTTGATAGTGCAGTAGCCGGCCACAAAGTTCAGCGCGTCTTTTTGCGACACGTAGCGCGCGCGGGTGCCGATGACGATGCCCAGTTCAACCTCCCAGTCGGTTTTGACCGAGCCTTTGGGCAGCATCACATTGTCGTTCGGGCCTTGAATGCAACTGGTTGCTTTCATGAAAACGATCGGCTCTTTCGGGATGGGCATGCCCGCCTCGGCAGCGTGGTCTGAGTAGTTCAAACCGATGGCGACAAACTTGCCGATGTTGGCGACCGGGCAGCCCATGCGAGGCGAGCCTTTGACCAGCGGCAGCTTGTCGGTTTTGAGCTTGCGCAGTTTGGCAAGGGCGACATCGCCGAGCTGATCGGGGCCGATGTCTTTGATGATGCTGCTCAAGTCGCGCAGCTTGCCTTCAGCATCAATCAGGCCGGGTTTCTCTTTGCCGGGGTTGCCGTATCGAACGAGTTTCATGTCTACCTTTCTGTTGTTGAATATGGGAATGAGTTTAATAGGTGGATCGCCCGCCTGAGAGGTCAAACACCGCGCCGGTTGAGAACGAGCAGTCTTCGGTACACAGCCAGCTCACCATCGCCGCGATTTCTTCAACCGTGCCAAAGCGCGCCATCGGGATTTTCGACAGCATGAAGGCGATGTGCTCGGGTGTCATCTGGTCGAACATGGCAGTCTTGACGGCAGCGGGGGTCACGCAGTTCACGCGCACGCCGGTATCAGCCAATTCTTTGCCCAGTGATTTGGTCAACGCGATGACCGCCGCCTTGCTGGCGCTGTAGGCGCTGGCGTTGGGGTTGCCGTCTTTGCCCGCGACAGATGCGATGTTGACGATGCGGCCGTAGTTGCGTGTGCGCATGTGCGGCACCACTTCGCGGCAGCACAGAAACACGCCGTTGAGATTGATCGCCATCACCTGCTCCCAATCGGCGACCGGGTAGTCCCACAGCTTGACGTTGGGGCCGGTGATGCCCGCGCTGTTGACCAGGATGTCAATGTTGCCGAACTTCAGCGTTTGCTGCACGGCGGATTGCACGCTGGCTTGAAGGGTCACGTCAACCGATACCCCTTTGGATGCCGCGCCCAAGCTGGTCGTTGCAGTTTTCAAGGCGGCCTCATCGCGGTCCCACAGGGTGACGCTGGCGCCCGATGCGAGCATGCGCTGGGCGATTGCAAAGCCGATGCCGGATGCGCCACCCGTGATGACCGCGTGGCGGCCCTTCATGTCCAGTTGGTTCATATCGTCATGCCTCCGTCAATCGAAAAAAGCTGCCCGGTGGCAAATTTGGATTCATCACTGGCCAGGTACACGATGATCGGGGCGATCTCGTGCGCCTGCGCGAGGCGGCCCATGGGCTGGCGCGCGATGAAGGCTTTGCGCGCCTCGGCTGGGTCAGCATAGGCGTTGATGCGGTCGCCCAGCGACGGCGTATCCACCGTGCCCGGTGCAATCGCGTTGCAGCGAATGCCCTGGGCCACGAAGTCGGCGGCGACGGCCTTGGTCAAGCCCACTACGGCTGCCTTGCTGGC
>JAYSVE010000256.1:0-4638 GCA_043718725.1 Methylibium sp. | reverse complement strand
GCCGCTCGGGCCGAACGTGAGTTTGTCCACTGGCGCCCGCGTCGCGCAGCCAGGCCCAACTCCTAGAATGCCTTGATGCACATCCACATTCTCGGCATCTGCGGCACGTTCATGGGAGGATTGGCGGCGCTGGCGCGGGAAGCCGGTCACCGCGTCACAGGTTGCGACGCCAACGTGTACCCGCCGATGAGCGAGCAACTGCGTGCGCTGGACATCGAACTGATCGAAGGCTTCGGCGCCGATCAACTCCAGCTTGATCCCGACCTGTTCGTCATCGGCAACGCCATCTGCCGCGGCAACCCGTTGCTCGAAGCCATTCTCGACGCTGGCAGGCCTTACACCAGCGGGCCGCAGTGGCTCGCCGAGAACGTGCTCGAGGGCCGCCATGTGCTGGCGGTGGCCGGCACCCATGGCAAGACCACGACAACCGCGATGCTGGCCTGGATCCTCGAGTGCGCCGGCCGCAAGCCCGGCTTTCTGGTGGGTGGCGTGCCGCTCAACTTTGGTGTTTCAGCTCGCCTGGGCAACGCCGTCAGCGGCCGGCCCGAAGGCAACCGGCAGCCGTTTGTCATCGAGGCCGACGAGTACGACACGGCCTTCTTCGACAAGCGCAGCAAGTTCGTGCACTACCGTCCGCGCACCGCCATTCTGAACAACCTCGAACTCGACCACGCCGACATCTTCGACAACCTGGCCGCGATCGAGCGCCAGTTCCATCACCTGATACGCACCGTCCCGTCCCAGGGCCGGCTGGTCGTCAACGCCCGCGACGAAGGCCTGCAGCGCGTGTTGAGCATGGGTTGCTGGAGCGAAGTTCAACGCTTCGGCGCGCGCAAGGAAGAACCCGGCGCGCTGCGCGCGCGCGGCGAGCCGCACGGTTTCGACGTGCTGCGCGGCAGCCTGAAGATCGGGCGGGTCGATTGGTCCCTGCTCGGCGAGCACAACCAGCTCAACGCGCTGGCCGCCATCGCCGCGGCCGAACATGTGGGCGTGCCCGCCGACGCCGCCAGCAAATCACTGGCCACTTTCACGAACGTGCGCCGGCGCCTGGAGCTGCGCGGCGAGGTGCGCGGCGTCCTTGTCTACGACGACTTCGCGCACCACCCCACGGCCATGCGCAGCACCCTCAACGGGCTGCGCCGCAAGGTCGGCCCGCAGCGCATCCTGGCCGTCTTCGAGCCGCGCTCCAACACCATGAAGCTCGGGGCCATGAAGGCCCTGTTGCCCTGGGCGCTGGAAGAGGCCGACCTGTCCTTTTGCCACAGCGCCGGCCTGGGCTGGGACGCCGCCCAGGCGCTCGCGCCGCTGGGTGCGCTCGCGCATGTGTGCCCCAGCCTCGACATCCTGGTGGCCAAAGTACTGGCGCACGCGCGGGCGGGCGACCACATTCTGTGCATGAGCAACGGCGGGTTCGGCGGGGTCCACGCCAAGCTGCTGGAGGCTCTGGCCCGCGGGCCGGGCTGAGGCTCGGATGAGCGCACGGGGCCGCGCCAAGCCGAACCCCGCCGCGCGCCGCGCGCAGCTTCACCGATGAACGTCACCCACCTGCTCTACCTGCACGGCTTTCGTTCGTCGCCGCAGTCGGCGAAGGCACGCCAGATGGCGGCCTGGGTCGGCGCCCACCGTCCCGACCTGACCTGGTGGTGCCCGCAGTTGCCGGCGTCACCGAGACAGGCCATGGACACGGTCTTCGACCGCTTGAAAGACTGGCCCGCCGCGCAATCGGCGGTGATCGGCAGCTCGCTCGGCGGCTTCTATGCCTGCGTCGTGGCCGAGCGGACCGGCTGCCGCGCCGTGTTGCTCAACCCCGCGGTCGACCCGGCGCGGGACCTGGCGCGCCACATCGGCGCAACAACCGCCTGGCACAGCGACGAGCGCTTTTTCTTTCGCGCCGAATACATCGACGAACTGCGCGCCCTGACGCCGGCGGCATTGACCCACCCGAAGCGCTACTTCGCGATCATTGCCAAGGGCGATGAAGTGCTCGATTGGCGTGCCATGGTGGCACGCTGCGACGGTTGCCGGACGCTGCTGCTCGAAGGCGGCGACCATGCGCTGAGCGATTTCGCCGCCCATTGGCCCAGCGTGATCGAGTTCTTGTCGCTCACCAGGTGACCAGGGTGTAGACGACGCGGCCCCAGATCTCGACGTTGAACCAAAACAGCAAGGCCACCGTGGTCAAGCGCCGAAACTGGCGCGCCAGTTCGATCCAGCGCTCGTTGTCCTGAATCATGAAGAGCAGGAAGGTCAACACCGACAGGCTGGCCAGCACTGCGGCTAGCCCACCGATGATCCAGCGAAAGACTGTCATGCATTGACTCTCATAACACCATCGCCAAGCGCTCGAGAATGAGCACGGCAAAGAATCCCAGGCCCGCCACGATCGTCCACTTGACGACACGCAAACCCCACGCACGATAGCGCAGCTGCCCCGTGCCGACGTACATCGCAAAGCACAGCAGCCCGGCGACCAGCAACAGCAAAATGATCCAGCGGAAGATCAGCACAGCGCGCGCCGCGGGCCTTACCAGGCCGGCGCCAGGTCGGCCAGGCCGGCGGGCGCTTGCGCCGCGTCGTCGAAGCTGACCAGTTCGAAGGCGGTCTTGTCGTCCAGCAGGGCGCGCACCAGCTTGTTGTTCAAGGCATGGCCCGACTTGAAGGCGCTGTAGGCCGCGAGCAGCGGATGGCCGGCCAGGTACAGGTCGCCGATGGCGTCGAGGATCTTGTGCTTGACGATCTCGTCGTCATACCTGAAGCCGCCGCTGTTGAGCACCTTGTAGTCGTCCATCACGATCGCGTTGTCCATGCTGCCACCCAGCGCCAGGCCACGCGAACGCATCATCTCGACGTCCTTGGTGAAACCGAAGGTGCGGGCGCGCGCGATGTCGCGCTTGTACAGGCCCGAGCCCATGTCGAACTCGACGCGTTGCCCGGTCTGGTTCACCGCCGGGTGGTCGAACTCGATCTCGAAGCTGAGCTTGTAGCCCTCGAACGGGTCCAGCCGGGCCCACTTGAGCGTGGCGCCCGCGCCTTCGCGCACCTCGACGGCCCGGCTCACGCGGATGAAGCGCTTCGGCGCGCTCTGCAATTGAATCCCGGCGCTTTGCAGCAGGAACACGAACGAGGCCGCCGAGCCATCGAGGATCGGCACCTCCTCGGCGGTGATGTCGACGATCAGGTTGTCCAGCCCGAGCCCGGAGCAGGCCGAGAGCAGGTGCTCGACCGTCTTCACCTTGGGCCCACCCGGGTCGCCGGCCGCCGACAAGGTGGTGGCCAGCCGGGTGTCGCAGACGGCGTGGGCGCGCGCCCGGATGTCCACCGCGGTGGGCAGGTCGACGCGGCGGAACACCACACCGCTGTCGGGTGGCGCCGGTCGCAATGTCAACTCCACCCGCTGACCGCCATGCACGCCCACGCCCACCGCGCGGGTGATGGACTTGAGCGTGCGCTGGGCGAGCATGGCCGATTCTAGAAGCGGCCGACGACGTTGCAGCAGTGCCAGCATTTTTCCTCCCTCGGTGCGGGCCGAGCTAAGTTCCCGGGAGTCGAGTCGGCGCCAGCCGCGAGACGCGGCTGGCCTTCGTGTCCACACTCAGCCCCTCGGGGGCAGAAGCGCAGCGACTGGGGCACTGGTCCGGCCCCGGGCCGGCCCCGGGCCAGCGCCGGGCCGCCCCAAGCCGGACCAGCCCCTCGGGGGCAGGAGCGCAGCGACTGGGGGGCCCCACTCAATCGGCTTGCTTGCGCAAGAACGCCGGGATCTCGATCTCGTCCATGCCGTTGCTGACCAGCGCATCCACCTTGGCGGCGGCGGTGCGGCCATTGCGCCAGACGCTGGGCGTGTTGAGCGCGGTGTAGTCGTGGTGGGACGCGCCATGGTGCACCGGGTGCGTCAGGATCGGCAGGCCGTCGGTGCCGGTGCGCAATGCGGACGCGCTGTGCACCACGCTGATCGGTGCCTGCTGGCGCTTGGCCGGGCTCAGGCCGGTGGCAATCACCGTCACGCGCAACTGGTCGCCCAGGCCTTCGTCGTACGCCGTGCCGTAGATCACGTGCGCATCGTCCGCGGCGTAGCGACGGATGGTGTTCATCACATTGCGCGACTCGGACAACTTGAAGGTGGTGCGATTCGCCGCGATCAGCACCAGCACCCCGCGTGCCCCGGACAGGTCGATGCCCTCCAACAGGGGGCACGCCACCGCCGACTCGGCCGCCTTGGCGGCGCGGTCCGGGCCGCTCGCCGTGGCGGTGCCCATCATGGCCTTGCCGGGCTCGCTCATCACCGTCTTCACGTCCTCGAAATCGACGTTGACCAGGCCGGGGATGTGGATGATGTCGCTGATGCCGCCGACGGCGTTCTTCAGCACGTCGTTGGCAAACGCGAAAGCCTGGTCCTGCGTCACGTCGTCGCCCAGCACGTCGAGCAGCTTGTCGTTCAGGATCACGATCAGCGAGTCGACATTGGCCTCCAGTTCGGCCAGCCCCGCGTCGGCGGCCTTCATGCGGCGCGGGCCTTCGAACTCGAACGGCTTGGTGACCACACCGACGGTCAGGATGCCCATCTCGCGCGCCACCCGCGCAATCACCGGCGCCGCGCCGGTGCCGGTGCCGCCGCCCATGCCGGCGGTCAGGAACAGCATG
>JAYSVE010000255.1:0-2014 GCA_043718725.1 Methylibium sp. | reverse complement strand
TCATGAAGCCGCTCAGGGTTTCGATCAGCGCCGGGATGTCGTTGATCAGGTCGCGCGTGTTGCCGCTTTGGGTGAGGCGGCCGTTCACCCATGTGCGCAGCGCCAGCGCGTGCGGGTCGGGCACGTCGGCGGCGTCGACCAGCCAGGGTCCGAGCACGGTGCAGCCGTCGCGGTTTTTCACGCGCAGGTTCGGGCGGTACCAGTTTTCCAGGTAGTCGCGGACCGCATAGTCGTTGGCGACGCTGTAGCCGGCGACATGCGCCATGGCGTCGGCACGCCGGGCGTTTTTGGCGACGCGGCCGATGACGACCGCCAGCTCGCACTCGTAATGCATGAAGCTGGCGTCGGCCGGCCGGCGCGTCTGGCCGCGGTGGCCGATCAGCGCGTTCGGGCCTTTGAGGAAGGCCAGCGGCTCGTCTTGCGCGGCCACGGTGAGTTCCTTGGCCAGTTCGCGCGCATGGTCGGCGTAGTTGATGCCCAGCGCGATGACGGTGCGTGCTTCAACCGGCGGCAACCAGACCACCGCGTCTTCGGCCAGCACCCGGCCGTCGGCCAGGCGCAGGCCGGCGGGGTGTTCGGTGGCGGCGTGAACCGCGCCGGCATAGGCCACGCGGGCGTGCTTCATGGCGGGTTCTCCGCCGTCAAGGCTTCGTCCACCAAGGGGTTTTCCAGCGTCCCCACCCCCTCGATCGTGATGCTCACGCGCTGGCCGGCGCGCGCATGCGGCGCGCCGGCGGCCACCCCCAGCATCAGCACGTCGCCGGGCGCCAGGGTCATGAACTCGGTGACGGCGGCGATCAGTGGCGCCACCCCGCGCAGCATGTCCGACGTGCGGCTGCGCTGCACCACCACGCCATCCAGCGTGACGCTGATGGCCAGCGCGTCGGGGTCGGCGATGTGCCGCGCGCCGACGATCCACGGGCCGATGGGCAGGAAGCCGTCGCGGCATTTGTGGCGCAGCGCAGGGCGGTAATGCGACGCATGCGGCACGCTCACGTCGTTGCACACGGTGTAGCCGGCGACGCAGGCTAGCGCGTCGGCCAGCGCCACGCGGCACGCGCTGCGCCCGATGACGATGCCCAGCGAGGCGCCGATGTCGAGTTCCGCCACACCGCGCGGCACGACGATGGCCGCGCCGTGGCCGCTGTGGGTGTTGCGCGGCTTGATGTGCAGCACCGGCGCACGCGGCGGCGCCTTGTAGGGCGGCAGGTTCACCGCATCGCCCAGCGCCGCCAGCGCGTCGCGGTGGTTCAGCAAGGCGCCGTAGACGGTGGCGATCGGCGGGGGCTGGAACATCGCGGCCTGCCGCTCCCGCGCCAGCCGCTCCCAAGCGGCCACGGGCCGGTCGGCCGGCAAGGCCGAACCGGCAAGCTGCGCCAGCGCGTGTCCGATCCTCAGCAAGCGGGTCTCCTTGTCGGCCATCCAAGGCCTCATTGTGCCCACCCGCATCGGCGACACTGAACGCCTGCGCCGCAACCCGCCAGCGCCTGGCAAGCAGAGGAGCCCCATGGAAGCGATTGTTTTCTCAGTCCAGGACCAGGTCGCCACGCTGACCTTGAACCGCCCCGCCCACCGCAATGCCTTCGACGAGGTGATGAAGCGCGAATTGACGCAGGCGCTGCGCCAGGTGCAGGCCGACCGCGCCATCCGCGCGCTGGTGCTCAGCGGCGCCGGCGGGGTGTTCTGCGCCGGCGGCGATCTGCGCGGCATGCAGGACGCGGTGCTGGACAGCGCCGGCTGGCGTGAGCGCATGGCGCAGGTGCGCGACTTCATCGCGCCGTTGATCGAACTCGACCGCCCGGTGATCGCCGCCGTCGACGGTGCGGCATTCGGTGGCGGCTTCAGCCTGGCGTTGACGGCCGACTT
The DNA here is from genome assembly GCA_043718725.1 of Methylibium sp. GTDB lineage: Bacteria > Pseudomonadota > Gammaproteobacteria > Burkholderiales > Burkholderiaceae_C > LGRD01. The sequence goes on along the minus strand of JAYSVE010000255.1, from coordinate 148 downwards.
CATCCTGGCCTCGCCGACCGCGCGCTTTTGCATGTCGTTCCTGCGTGTCGGCCTGGTGCCGGACTGCGGCGCGCTCTACACGCTGCCGCGCATCGTCGGCGCACAGCGCGCCAAGGAGCTGATGCTGTCGGCGCGCGAGGTCGACGTG
>JAYSVE010000254.1:0-2014 GCA_043718725.1 Methylibium sp. | reverse complement strand
CGGCCGGTTGTGTTGCTTGGCGCGCCAGCGCGGAGCGTGGCCAACGAGCCCGTCAGCGCGGGTCGCGGCAGCCGCGGGAACTGCCGCGCCAGGGCGGGCGTCGGGTCGCCCGTGGCGCAGCCCTTCACGGGTCACGGAATCAACACACTGCAGCCCGTCGTCTTGCGCGCCTCCAGCTCGCGATGGGCCTGCGCCACGTCCTTCAACGCATAGCGTTGGTCGATGCGGATCTTGACCTTGCCGCTGCCGACCATGGCGAACAATTCGTCGGCCATGGCCTGCGTCGCCTCGCGCGTGGCGATGTGGGTGAACAGCGTGGCGCGCGTCGCGTAGATCGAGCCCTTGGCCGCCAGCAAGGCAATGCTGAACGGTGGCACCGGGCCGGACGCCGCGCCAAAGCTGGCCATCAGCCCGAACGGGCGCAGGCAGTCGAGCGACTTGTCCCAGGTGTCCTTGCCGATCGAGTCGTAGACCACCTTCACGCCCTGGCCGCCGGTGATCTGCTTCACCCGCGCGCAGAAGTCTTCGGTCTTGTAGTTGATGGTGAAGGCCGCGCCATGCTCGCGCGCCAGGGCGCATTTTTCGTCCGACCCGGCCGTGCCGATCAACTGCAGGCCCAGCTCGCGCGCCCATTGGCAGGCGATCAGCCCGACGCCGCCGGCCGCCGCATGGAACAAGACATGGTCGCCGGCCTGCAAGCCGCCCTGGGGCAAGGTCTTGCGCAGCAGGTACTGCGCGGTCAGGCCCTTGAGCATCATCGCCGCGCCGGTCTCAAAGCCGATGGCGTCGGGCAATTTCACGACGCACTTGGCCGGCATCACCCGCATCAGGCTGTAGCTGCCCGGCGGGTTGCTGGCGTAGGCGGCGCGGTCACCCGCCTTGAGGTGCGTGACGCCCTCGCCCACCGCCTCGACCACGCCGGCCCCCTCCATGCCCAGCGTCAGTGGCAAGGGCAGGTTGTAGACGCCGGTGCGGTGGTAGACGTCGATGTAGTTCAGGCCGCAGGCGTGGTGGCGGATGCGGATCTCGCCCGGCCCCGGCTCGCCCACGGGCAGGTCGACCCTCTCCATCGCCTCGGGCCCTCCGGGTTGGCGAATGAGCACGGTGGGGCTGGTCCGGGGGCTGGCTTTGGCGGTCATGGTGGTGTCCACAGGAGGTTGGTCGGAAGGTGCGGTATGGTGCCACCACAAACGCGGCGCCGACGGCGCCTGCCACACAAAGCATGAAACGCCTGACGACAGCCCCCAACCTCGCGCTCGCCACCCTGTGGGCGGACCTGCTGTGCCACGCCGGCCTGGCCACCACCGTGCAACGCCAATACGCCAGCAGCATCGCCGGCGAGGTGCCGCCCGACCAGACCTTGCCCGAGCTGTGGGTGCAGGACGACGCGCAACTGGAGCCGGCGCGCACGCTGCTGCATCAACTGCGCCACCCGCCGGCGCGGCATTGGATGTGCCCGGCCTGCCTGGAGGTGATCGACGGGCCGTTTGAGCAGTGCTGGAACTGTGGGGCGGCGATGCCGGCATGAGCCGCCGCTCCCAAGGCGAATACCGCAGTGCGCAGCACGCAGGTTGCCTGATGAGCGCGACGCCGACCTCGACCCCGACGCCGCTCAGCGCCGAAACGTCCCGTCCCCGCCGACGATGGACAGGTCGACGAAATCCAGCCCGGTGTGGTCGGTGGCGCTGTAGCTCAGCTCCATGCCGCCGAGGTCGAGGTTGCGGGTGGCGTTCAAACCGGCGAGCAGCTTCTCGGGGGTGAACGGTGGCTTGGTTCGGCGCAGCGCGTCGACCAGCACCTTGGCGGCGGCAAAGCCTTCAAGCATCGCCGGCGACAGGGTCTCGGCCGCGCCGGCGCCGGCCATCTCGATCGCTTCGCGGATCATCGGCATCGCGCGCGAGCGCTCCGGCGGGAAGACCTGGCTGACGATGGTGCCGCGCGCATGCTCGCCCATCTGCTTGATGAAGCCGCTGGACGCGTTGTTCGACAAGGTCACGATCTGCGCCTTCGAGCC
>JAYSVE010000253.1:0-4655 GCA_043718725.1 Methylibium sp. | reverse complement strand
CGAACAGCGCCGCGTCGCTGGCCGCGCGGGTGGCGGCCACCGTGGCGCGAATGCCGCCGCCGGCGCGCGCGATGTCTTCGTAGCTCGCGCCCTGCAGGCGCAGCTCGAATTCACGCGCCCGCTGGCCGCCGTAGACCAGGTGGGTGTGGCAGTCCACCAGGCCGGGCGTGACCAGGGCGCCGCCCAGGTCGTGCTCGGCGGCCAGGCTGGGCGCCAGCGCGGGCGGGAGGTCCGCCAGCGCGCCGACCCACTCGATCCGCACGCCCCGGGTCACCAACGCGCCTTGCCCGACCAGCCCCCAGGGCAAATCGCCGGCCAGGGTGACCAGCCGAGCGTTGCGCCAAAGTACGAGGTCGGCGCTCATTCGCGCGCGCCTGTAAAGCCCAGCCACCAGCCGCAGGGCCCGGGGCCGTCCGGTTCGAATCGACTGGGCAGGGCGCCCAACTCCCACAGCAGCGTGTGCGCCTCGACGCGCACGCCCCGCTCCGCACCATCCTGACCGGCGTCAGGCCCGCCGCGCCAGTGGCCAGCGCAGAGCGCGAACAGCCCACGCTCGTCGAACCGTTCGGTCCACGGCACGCCCGCCTGGACCGGCCGCATCGCACCGACGCCGTCGCGCAGCATCAGGTTCAGGTCGCGTGTCGGCCCGGCGATCAAGGCGCAGCCCGGCGCTTCGGCGCCATCGAAGCAGAGCGGTGCGTCGCCCGGGCGCAGCGTGAAGTCACCACGGTCCCAGCGCAACACCACGCCGGCCCCTTGCACGACTGCAAACCAGCGTTGGGTGCCGGGGAAGCTTGAGAACGGACCGCCGGCGTCGATGTCAGCCAGGCTCACCCGCAGCCGCCAGTTCGGGCCGGCCGGGCGGGCCAGCAGCTCGCGCGTGCGCCCGCCGCCGTTGCGCCAGGGCTGCGGCGTGATGGGCTCAGCGTTGATCATCAACATCTCGACTCGCTAGCGGCGCAACGCCGTCGTCGACCTGGGGGCGCTCCCAGAGCACCGGAAACAGCGGATGGTCCATGGTCGCGCCCGGCGCCAGATCCTCGCGCAACCCGGGGAATTCGGGCGAGGTGGTCCACGCCCTGGGGGCATGGCGGATGTCGTCGCCGATGAAGCGCACCGAGAACACGCGGCGCCGGCGGTCGCCGTCGACGCCACCGGCGGCGTGCAGCGCCAGCATGTGAAAGCAGACCACGTCGCCGGGCTCGACCTCCCAGCCGAGGATGGGGTGCTGCGGGCGCGCCGCTTCGATGTCGGGCAGGTCGGCCAGGCTGCCTTCGGGGAACCACCGGGCCCGCTGGTCCATGAAGCTGCGCGGCATCAGCCACGGGCCGCGGTGATAACCGGCGACGAACTCCAGCGTGGAGTGGCGCCGCACCGGGTCGACCGGGATCCACATGCTGCAGTTCTGGCGGCCCTCGATGTTGTAGTAGGGCTGGTCCTGGTGCCACGGTGTGCGCTGGCGCGTGCCGGGTTCCTTGGTGAGCATGTGATCGTGGTACAGCCGCACGCGCCGGCTTGACATCAGTTGCCCGGCCGTCAGCGCCAGCGCGGACTCGAAGATCGCCCGGCGGTAGCTGTCGATGTGTTGCCAGTTGCAGAAGTCTTCGATGAAGAAGCCGGGGTCGCCGGGCTGGCTGGCGACCTTGGCGCGCGGGCTGGGCCGGGCGATGTTCTGGTCGATGCCATCGCGGATCAAGGCCACTTCGGCGGGCGTCAGCAGTTGACGCAGACACACCGCGCCGTCGCGCTCGAAGGCCGCGACGACCTCCGGCGTGACCCGGTCGTGGACGCGCGGCGGGGTGCTGCCGTGATCAATGAGGGTCTTGCGACTCATGGCCTGAATTCTCCATGCAGCATGTAGCGCTTGCCCGGGTGCACCAGCCGCGCCAGCGTGATCGGGACGCCGCGGTTCAAGGTGCGCCGCACCACGATCAGGCAGGCGTCGGTGGCCGCAATGCCCAGCAGCGCTGCCTCTTGCGCGGTGGGAGCGGCGGCTTCGATGGAGTACTCGGCCTCCCACAGCGGCGCCACCTGCAGCAGGTAGTGGGTCGGCGTGGTGCGGGTGAAATCGACGCTCAGGTAGTCGGGCGCGCAGGCCGGGTTCACGTAGCGGTCTTCGCATTGGAGCGGCACGCCGTTCTCGGCATGCACGATCAAGCTGTGGAACACCGCCGCGCCGTTGGCCAGGCCGAGCCGGCGCGCCAGTCCGGCCGGTGCGCGCTCCTGCCGGGCCACATGCACCGCGGCGTCGTGGCGGTGGCCGCGCGCGGTGATTTCTTCATGCAGGTCGCGGATGGTCAGGGTCGACGCCACGCGCGACAGGTGCGCCGCGAACGTGCCCACACCCTGCAGCCGGTCCACCAGGCCCTCGGTCTGCATCTCGCGCAGCGCGCGCGTGACCGTCATGCGGCTGACGCCAAACTGCGCCACGAGTTCGGCCTCGGACGGCATCAGCGTGCCGGGCGCCCAACGGCCGCGCTCAAGCTCGCGTTTGAGGAACTGCTTGACGCGTGCATACGGCGCCGAGGGAGGCGCAGCCTGGGCGGCCGGCACGTCAGGGAAAACCATGGCTCAAAGTCTACTTGCCTAGACTTGTCTAGGCAAGTAAAGTTGACGCCATTCCCTTCATCGTTTTCCCGAATCCGTTGCCGAGGTTTGCCATGTCCGACCTGTCCAGCGCCAAACACATCAGCGCCAAACACATCGCGCAGCCGCACCCGGTGCGCGCGCCGCGCGGTGCGCAAATCACCTGCAAGAACTGGCTCATCGAAGCCGCCTACCGCATGCTGCAAAACAACCTCGACCCCGAGGTGGCCGAGAACCCCGACGCGCTGGTGGTCTATGGCGGCATCGGCAAGGCGGCGCGCAATTGGGACTGCTATGAGGCGCTGCTCAAGGCGCTGCGCGCGCTCAACGAAGACGAGACGCTGCTGGTGCAGTCGGGCAAGCCGGTGGGCGTGTTCCGCACCCACGTCGATGCGCCCAGGGTGCTGATCGCCAACTCCAACCTCGTGCCGAAGTGGGCCACGTGGGAACACTTCCACGAGCTCGACCGCAAGGGTCTGATGATGTACGGCCAAATGACTGCCGGCTCGTGGATCTACATCGGCAGCCAGGGCATCGTGCAGGGCACCTATGAAACCTTCGTCGAGGCCGGGCGACAACACTATGCCGGCAGCCTGGCGGGCCGCTGGATCCTCACCGCCGGCCTGGGCGGCATGGGCGGCGCACAGCCGCTGGCGGCGAGCTTTGCCGGGGCATCGTCATTGAACATCGAGTGCCAGCAGTCGCGCATCGAGTTCCGCCTCAAGACCCGCTACCTCGACGAGCAGGCGCGCGACCTCGACGACGCGTTGGAGCGGCTGGCGCGATATGCACGCGACAAGAAGGCGGTGTCGATCGGCCTGCTGGGCAATGCCGCCGACATCCTGCCCGAGCTGGTGCGGCGCGCCCAGGCGGGCGGAATTCGCCCCGACCTGGTGACCGACCAGACCTCGGCGCACGACCTCGTCAACGGCTACCTGCCGTCGGGCTGGAGCGTCGAAAGCTGGCGCGCCGCGCAGGCCGACGCGCTCCAGCACGCTTCGCTGCGCGACGCCGCGGCGCGCAGTTGCGCGCTGCACGTGCAGGCCATGCTCGCCTTCCAGGCGATGGGCGTGCCGACCGTCGACTACGGCAACAACATCCGCCAGGTGGCGTTCGATGCCGGCGTGAAGAATGCGTTCGCCTTCCCCGGCTTCGTGCCGGCCTATGTGCGCCCGCTGTTCTGCCGCGGCAAGGGGCCGTTCCGCTGGGTCGCGCTGAGCGGCGACCCCGACGACATCCGCAAGACCGACGCGAAGTTGAAGGAGCTGTTTCCTGATGATGCGCACCTGCACCGCTGGCTGGCCATGGCCGCAGACCGCATCGCCTTCCAGGGCCTGCCGGCGCGCATTTGCTGGATCGGCCTGGGCGAGCGCCACCTTGCCGGCCTGGCCTTCAACGAGATGGTCAAAAGCGGCGAACTGAAGGCGCCGATCGTGATCGGCCGCGACCACCTGGACAGCGGCTCGGTGGCCTCGCCGAACCGCGAGACCGAAGCGATGCGGGACGGCAGCGACGCGGTGTCCGACTGGCCGCTGCTGAACGCGCTGCTCAACACCGCGGCCGGCGCGACCTGGGCGTCGCTGCACCATGGCGGCGGGGTCGGCATGGGTTACTCGCAGCACGCCGGCGTGGTGATTGTTTGCGACGGCACCGACGCCGCGGCCCAACGCATCGCGCGGGTGTTGTGGAACGACCCGGCCAGCGGCGTGATGCGCCATGCCGACGCTGGCTACGACGAGGCGGTGGCCTGCGCCCGCGAACAAGGTTTGAACCTGCCGATGCTCAACGCCGCCGCCTGACATGCTGATCCACCCCGGCCGGCTCACGCTGGAGCAACTGCAGGCCATCCACGCCGATCGGGTGGAGCTGACGCTGCCCGAAGCGGCCCGCGGCGCCATCCGCGCCAGCGCCAGGGTGGTTCAAGCCGCGGCCGAGGGCGACGCGCCGGTGTATGGCGTCAACACCGGTTTCGGCAAGCTGGCCAACCAGCGCATCAGCAAGGCGCAGTTGGCCGCGCTGCAGCTCAACCTGATCCGCTCGCACAGCGTCGGGGTCGGCGAGCCGCTGCA
>JAYSVE010000252.1:0-4669 GCA_043718725.1 Methylibium sp. | reverse complement strand
GTGGCCGAGGTGCGCACGGTGCTGCTAGCCGGCTTGAACTCACCGTTCGGGATGGCGTTGATCGGGGACGCGCTGTATGTCGCCAATGCCGACGCGGTGCTCCGCTTTCCCTATGCCGGCGGCGACACGCGCATCACGGCGCCCGGTGTCAAGGTGCTGGACCTGCCCGGTGGCCCCATCAACCACCACTGGACCAAGAACCTCATCGCCAGCCCGGACGCCAGCAAGCTCTACGTCACGGTCGGCTCGAACAGCAATGTCGCCGAGCGCGGCATGGCCGTCGAAGTAGGGCGCGCCGCGATCTGGGAACTGGACCCGAAGACCGGCGCCAAGCGCATCTTCGCCTCGGGCCTGCGCAACCCGAACGGCATGGCCTGGGAGCCGCACAGCGCGGCGCTGTGGACGGTGGTCAACGAGCGCGACGAGATCGGCAGCGACCTGGTCCCCGACTACCTGACCGCCGTGCGCGATGGCGCCTTCTACGGCTGGCCCTACAGCTACTACGGCCAGCATGTCGATGGGCGAGTGCAACCGCCGCGCCCGGACCTGGTGGCCAAGGCCATTGCGCCGGACTATGCGCTGGGCCCGCACACCGCCTCGCTGGGCCTGGCGTCGGCCAAGGGCAGCAGCCTGCCCGCGCCGTTTGCCAGCGGCATGTTCGTCGGCCAGCATGGCTCGTGGAACCGGCGCCCGCACAGCGGCTACAAGGTGGTCTTCGTGCCGTTCGAGAACGGCAAGCCGGCATCAACCCTGCCGGTCGATGTGCTGACGGGTTTTCTCAGTGACGACGGTCAGGCATTCGGCCGGCCGGTGGGCGTGGCGCTCGACAAGGCCGGCGCGCTGCTGGTCGCCGACGACGTCGGCAACGTGGTCTGGCGCGTGTCGGCGCGGCGCTGATCCGGCGCCTTTTTCAGGACCACCCGCCATGCCTGAATCGGCCGTGCCGCGTCGCCGCCGCGCCGTGCGCTGGGCGCTGGGCTGGATCGGCCTGGCCACGGTCCTCGGCTATGCCGGCTGCAACAGCCTGCCGACCTTCGTGCCCGACATGTCCCGGCGCGGCGGCCCGCCGGTGCAGCTCGAAGGTGCGCGCGGCCCGCTGAGCGCGGCGCAGAGCAAGGCCGTCCTCGCGCGCTTGTCGGCCGGCGCCAAAGGGAGCGGGAAAGAGAGCGGCATTTTCGAGCGCCATCTGGCGCTCGAAGAAGCCATCGTCGGCAGCCCGCTGACCACCGGCAACCAGGTCAAGCTGCTGCAGGACGGGCCGGCCACCTACGAGGCGATGTTTGCGGCCATCAGCGCGGCGCGCGACCACATCAACATGGAAACCTACATCCTCGACGACGACGAGGTCGGGCAGCGCTTCGCGCAGGCCTTGATGGCCAAGCAAAGGCAGGGCGTACAGGTCCACCTGATCCGCGACAGCGTGGGCACCATCGCAACCCCCGCCGGCTTCTTCGAGCGCCTGGCCGCAAGCGGTATCAAGGTGCTTGAGTTCAACCCCGTCAACCCGCTGGCCGCACGCAAGGTCTGGGAACTGAACCAGCGCGACCACCGCAAGCTGCTGATCGTTGACGGACGCACCGCCTTCCTGGGCGGCATCAACATCAGCAGCGTCTACTCCGGCGGCTCTTCAGCCAAGGGCGCGCGCGGACGCGCCGATGGCGCTCCGGCGTGGCGCGACACCGACCTGCAACTCACCGGCCCGGTGGTGGCCGAGTTGCAGAAAATGTTCATCGCCACCTGGGCCGCGCAAAAAGGCGATGCGCTGGCGCCGAAGAACTATTTTCCGCGGCCCGAGGCGGTCGGCCGGCAGGTGGTGCGCGCCGTCGGCAGCTCGCCCGACGAACCGTTCAGCCTGATCTACGCCACGCTGCTGTCGGCCATCGGCAGCGCCGAAACCAGCGTGCTGCTGACCAACGCCTATTTCGCCCCCGACCCGCAATTGCTCGCCGCTCTCGGCGACGCCGCGCGGCGCGGTGTCGACGTGCGCCTGATCCTGCCCAGCCAGACCGATTCGTGGCTGGTGTTCCACGCCGGGCGCGCCTACTACCAGCCGCTGCTCGAAGCCGGCGTGAAGATTTACGAGCGCCGCGGCGCGATCCTGCATTCCAAGACCGCGCTGGTTGACGGCGTCTGGTCCACGGTCGGCTCCACCAACCTCGACTGGCGCAGTTTTCTGCACAACTTTGAATTGAACGCGGTGGTGCTCGGCGTCGAGTTTGGCGCCCAGGTGCAGGCGATGTTCAACAAGGACCTGGCGGAGTCCGACGAGATCGAACTGGCGCAGTGGCGGCGCCGGCCGCTGGACCTGCGCCTCAAGGAAGGGTTCGCGCGGGTCTGGGAGTACTGGCTATAGGGCCATAGGGGCGACGTAGGCGGGTGCCTACGGCGGCGGAGCATGCCCTCCTTGAGCGCGGGCGCTGTGCGCCGATTCACAAGCGCCCGGGCCAGGCAGACAGTGGAACCCACGCACCCACTTCGGCTGCTGTCCACCGTCGTCCACAGAAAGTGTCCCCATCATGAACGCGCACCGGCTTTCCATTCTTGCTTCAGTTTCGGCCCTGGCCCTGGTCACGGCCTGTTCTTCGCCCATGCCGCGCAATGACGCCGTGGTCAGGGCGCCGGAAACCAGCCAACCGGCCGTTCAGTACGGCATCGTGAGCAACATCGAAACCGTGCCGGTGGCAACGCGCTCGTCCGGCGGCGGGGCCCTGCTGGGCGCCGTGATCGGGGCCGTCGTCGGCAACCAGATCGGCAGCGGCAACGGCCGCGCGGCGGCCACGGGAGTGGGTGTCGTCGGCGGGGCGGTGATCGGCAACCAGATCGAAAAGCGCAACCAGAACGACGCCGACATCTACCGCGTCAGCGTGCGCATGGACAACGGCCGCATCGGGCAGTTCGACTATCAACGCATCGACGATTTGCGGGTCGGCGACCGCGTCAAGGTCGACGCCGGCCAGTTGCATCGCATCTGAGCGCCAAGGCCGCGTCCGGGCGCGGCGATGGTGGTCAGGCGCCATTCAGGAGTCGTCCATGTACCATCCATACAGATGGTTATTGGATGGTGCTAGGATGGCGACATGAGATTGAAAACCACCGCTCCACCCGCCGCCAACAAGCTGGCCGAGTCCGAGAAGATCACCATCAACCTCGGCTTCGTCGACCTCGGCCAGGTCGACCTGCTGGTGGCCGAAAGCTTCTACGCCAACCGCAGTGACTTCATCCGCACCGCCATTCGCAACCTGTTGGCCAGCCACGCCGAAACGCTGAAGCAGGCGGTCGCGCGCAAGATGCTGGTGCTGGGCCTGCAGCACTTCAGCGCCGACGATCTTCGCGCCGTCAAGGCGGCGAAACAGAAGCTTCAAATACGCGTGCTGGGCCTGGCCCGGATCGCCGACGACGTGTCCCCCGAACTCGCGCTGGCCACCATCGATTCACTCGACGTGCTGGGCACCTTGCAAGCCAGTGCGGCCGTCAAGGCGGCGTTGGCCAGCCGCCAGCGCTGAACCCATTTCAAACCGACGGAAAGACCGATGAACGAGAACATGCAGACCCTGATGCGCGACGCCACCCGCCTGACGCGGGCCGGCCAGTTGCTTGACGCCACGGCGGCAATCCAGCGTGCGTTGCGCGGCGCGGCGGGCGATTCGCCGCCGGCCAGGACGCACGCCGTCCCCGCCGGGTGGCACGCCGCGCGCGCGGAGCGGGCAGCACCGGCGGAGGTGGTGGACGGTTGCGTGTTCGAAACCAAAACAGCCACCGAATCCGGAGTCAGCTCGAGCGCGAGCCTGAGTTCGAGTGCGAGTGCCCCGCGGGCCAGCGCGACCGCGGTGCATGAACTGCCGATACGTCGGTCGCCACGCGCCGAGGCTGGGGCCGCAAGCCCGCGCGTTGCGCCACCGCGGGCGGACACCGACCGGCCGACCGACCGGCCGGCCGCGGGCCGGTTCATCGCCGGCACGCACACCGATGTGGCGTTGACGCGCCGCTACAAGCTCTACCTCCCGCCGGGCGCCGCGCCAGGGCCCAGGCCGCTGGTGGTGATGTTGCACGGCTGCACCCAGGACCCCGATGACTTTGCCGCCGGCACCGGCATGAACCTGCGCGCCGCCGAGCAGGGGTTTGTCGTGCTCTACCCGGCGCAGTCGGCCGACGCCAACCCGTCGCGCTGCTGGAACTGGTTCAAGCACAACCACCAGCGGCGCGGCGCCGGCGAGCCGGCGCTGATTGCCGGCATGACCCAGGCGGTGATGCGCCAGCATGGCATTGACCCGGGCCGGGTCTACATCGCCGGGCTGTCCGCCGGCGGCGCGATGGCGGCCATCGTCGCTGCCGCCTACCCGGAGATCTTTGCCGCGGTCGGCGTCCATTCCGGCCTGCCCGCCGGCGCGGCCACCGACCTGGCGGGCGCGCTGGCGTTGATGAGCCGTGGCACGGCGGGCGCGACCGGCCTGCCGCCGCGGGCCCAGCGCAACGGCGCCGCGCCACCACCTGCGGTAGGCCCGGTCAACCCGGACAACAGGGCGGTGCCGACCATCGTCTTCCACGGCGATCAGGACAAGACGGTGCACCCGCGCAACGGCGAGCAGGTGATCGATGCGGCGCTGGCGGGCAGCGTAGCCGCCGCCGTTGCGGCGCGGCCTGGTGCGCCGCGCGTGGAGCAAGGCGTGTC
>JAYSVE010000251.1:0-2028 GCA_043718725.1 Methylibium sp. | reverse complement strand
TGCCGTGACGATGCGCGGTTGTGCACCGCGCTCCCGCGCGCTCCGAGGGGTCATCGGTCGGGCTTGTCAGACCCCTCGAACAGGCGCACACTGGTTTTCAACGGGGGTTCAACAGTGCCCTCCGTTTCCCCCATCGACTGCGAAAGGAGCCTTCATGAACTTGACGATCAGCGGCCACCACCTTGAAGTTACGCCGGCTCTCCGAGAGTATGTACTTACTAAACTAGAAAGAATCACGCGTCATTTCGACCAAGTTGTGGACATCACCGTGCTGCTGTCGGTAGAGAAACTAAAGGAAAAGGAACGAAGGCAAAAAGCCGAGGTGACCGTTCATGTCAAGGGCAAGGACATCTTCGTCGAACAGAGCCACGAAGACCTTTACGCCGCGATCGACCAGTTGATGGACAAGCTCGACCGTCAGGTCTGCCGCCACAAGGACAAGCTCCAGGATCATCATCACGCCTCAGCCAAACGGCTGGACTCCGCGCCACTCTGAGCGTCTCAAGGCCGGCCGGGGCCGTCACCCGTGAGGATCAAGGAAGGTGGCAAAGCCACATTTCCTTGAGAGCGCCCCAGGACGACGACGTCGTCGTCCGCCCCCGAGGGGGTATGAGCAAAGTGGCAAAGCCACATTTGCTCATGAGCCACATTGGCAAGGAAGTCACACCGAAGCGGCCTGCGTGCCGCTTTTTTGTGCGCCCGCCGCAGCCTGCGTGCGTTGGGCACGAACTTGTCGCGGGAAGGCTTTGGACTCGAAGCGAGCCCGGTTTGTGAACACCGGTCTTCAAAACCGGCTCGGCCGTTGCTTCGACGCAGCAGGCCCGTACAGGATGAACCCATGCGCGCCGATGAGACTTGATCAACGCCGGGACGCGAGGTCCATAATTCAAAAATCTGTCATTTTCGCGATCGGCTGGGTAGAAACTCGACCTGAGCCAAGATTCGCCACGCACCGATGAACCGCCTCGCCGCCATTCTCCCCGCCACCAATGTTTTGGTGGACGTGGACGCCACCAGCAAGAAGCGCGCTTTCGAGCACGCCGGGCTGTTGTTCGAAAACCAGCATTCGATCGCCCGTGCCACCGTCACCGACAACCTCTTCGCCCGCGAACGGCTCGGGTCGACAGGGCTGGGGCACGGCGTGGCGATCCCGCACGGCCGGATCAAGGGTCTCAAGAATCCGCTGGCAGCGGTCTTGCGGCTCCAGCAAGCGATCGGCTTCGACGCCCCTGACGAAGAACCGGTGGGCCTGCTGATTTTTTTGCTGGTGCCCGAAGTCGCGACCCAGCGTCACCTCGAAATCCTCTCCGAAATCGCCGAGATGCTGTCAGACCGCGAAATGCGCGATCGCCTGAAATCGCAAGGCGATGCCGCCGCGGTTCACGAATTCATTCACAACTGGGTTCCGCTGAAGTCGGCCGCGTGACAGATCGGCCCGCGCCTCTTGAAACCCACCGTCATCAGCGCAGAAGCGCTTTTTGAAGAGCACCGCGCCGCATTGCAATGGCAGTGGATCGCCGGCCATGCGCATCCAGAACGCCACTTCGACGAATCGGCCGTGCGCGATGCGCAGTCGGCGGCGGACCTGGTCGGCTACCTCAACTACATCCACCCCTACCGCGTGCAGATCGTCGGCCGCCGGGAGGTGGCGTACTTCAACGATTGCGCCCTCGAAGTGGCGCAGCGCCGGATCGCCCGAATCGTCGCGCTCGAGCCGCCGGTGGTGATCGTTGCCGACGCTCAGGTCCCGCCACAGAGCCTGGTGGCGCTGTGCGACCGTGCCGACATTCCGCTGTTTGCCACCGGCGAGTCGGCCGGCCACGTCATCGACGTGGTGCGCGGCTACCTCGGCAACCTGTTCGCCGAGCGAACCACTCGCCATGGCGTGTTCATGGACATTTTGGGCCTGGGCGTGGTGCTCACCGGCGAATCCGGTCTGGGCAAGAGCGAGCTGGGGCTGGAGCTGATTTCGCGCGGCCACGGCCTGGTCGCCGACGACGCGGTCGATATCTACCGCGTCTCCCAAGT
>JAYSVE010000026.1:0-2432 GCA_043718725.1 Methylibium sp. | reverse complement strand
CCATCTACAGCGGTGACCTGGATTTTTCAGCGGCGCAGGCGCGTGCCGACGAACTCAACGGCGCGGGGCCGGCGTAATTCCCACGCCGCTCCGGCCGCATCGGCCGCCGCATCACTTCACGGACTGCACGCCCACATGCTGGCCAAACGCATCATTCCCTGCCTCGACGTGACCGGTGGCCGGGTGGTCAAGGGCGTCAATTTTGTCGAACTCCGCGATGCCGGCGATCCGGTCGAAATCGCCGCCCGCTACAACGATCAAGGCGCCGACGAACTGACCTTCCTCGACATCACCGCCACCAGCGACGGGCGCGACCTGATCCTGCACATCATCGAAGCCGTCGCCTCGCAGGTGTTCATTCCGCTCACCGTCGGCGGCGGCGTGCGCTCGGTGGCCGATGTGCGCCGGCTTCTCAACGCCGGGGCGGACAAGGTCAGTTTCAATTCGGCCGCCGTGGCCAACCCGCAGGTCATTCGCGAGGCATCGCAAAAGTACGGTGCCCAATGCATCGTCGTGGCCATCGACGCCAAGCGCCGCACCGGCGCCGGCCTGGCGGCGCGCGGCACGGGATGGGATGTCTACACCCATGGCGGCCGAAACAACGTCGGCCTGGACGCCGTTTCCTGGGCGGTGCACATGACCGAGCAGGGGGCCGGTGAAATCTTGCTCACCAGCATGGACCGCGACGGCACGAAAATCGGCTTCGACCTTGAACTGACGCGTGCGGTGAGCGACGCCGTCAGCGTGCCGGTGATTGCTTCTGGCGGTGTCGGTGCCCTTGAGCATTTGTCCGAGGGCATCCGGCTGGGCGGGGCCGATGCGGTGCTCGCCGCAAGCATTTTTCACTACGGTGAGTTCACGGTGGGGCAGGCCAAGGCGCTGATGGCGCGCGACGGCATCCCGGTGCGTCTGTGAGACTGCAGCCGTGTGGCCCGGGCGCCTGGCGAGCGGTGGCTCCGCGATGAAGGCGGTCACGCCGCGCGGCCCGGCGCATGAAGTGCGGATCATCGGCGGCCAATGGAAGCGCAGCAAATTGGCAGTTGCCGACGTTCCCGGCCTTCGGCCCACACCCGACCGGGTGCGCGAAACCACCTTCAACTGGCTGGGCCAAGACCTGACCGGCTGGCGCTGCCTTGACGCGTTTGCCGGTTCGGGGGCCCTGGGCTTCGAGGCTGCCTCGCGCGGCGCCGCCGCGGTGGTGTTGCTGGAGCGCGAACGCAAGCTCGCCGCCAGCCTGGAACAGACGCGGCAACGGCTCAATGCCGGCGCGCTGCGTGTCGACAACGCCGAGGCGCTGGCCTGGATGGCGCGCTGCCCGCCCGAGAGCTTCGAGCTGGTCTTCATCGATCCGCCGTTCGACTCGAAACTGCTGGAACCCGCCATCCGCGCCGCGGCGCGCCTGGTCGTCACCGACGGCTTCGTCTACATCGAAGCGGCGCAACCCTTCGCAGCCGATGCGCCCGCCTTGGCGGGGTTGACGCTGCACCGCCAGAGCCGGGCCGGGGCGGTCCATTTTTGTCTTGCGCAGAAGCGAGGCACGACAGCGTGAGGGCAGTGCCTGCCACCGGCGCGTGCTTCCAAACCGCCCGGTCCGTCGAAACAGCCCGGCCGGCTACACTGCAAGCGCCCTGGCAAACCACGTGGAGCGCGCCTTGACTTCCGTGACCCGACTCACCGCCATTTATCCCGGCACCTTCGATCCCATGACCTTGGGCCATGAGGATCTGATGCGTCGGGCCAGCCGCCTGTTCGAGCGGCTGATCGTCGCGGTCGCGGCGGGGCACCACAAGAACACCATGTTTCCGGTCGACGAAAGGTTGGCGATCGCCACCGAGCTGGCGGCCCAGTTTCCGAACGTCGAGGTGCTTGCGTTTCGCGGTTTGCTGCGAGACTTTGTCGTCGGCCATGGCGGCAAGGTCGTGGTTCGCGGTTTGCGCGCCGTGAGCGACTTCGAGTACGAGTATCAAATGGCCGGCATGAACCGGCAGTTGATGCCCGAGGTCGAAACCGTGTTTCTGACGCCTGGCGACAAGCACCAATTCATCTCGGGCACCTTTGTGCGCGAGATCGCGACATTGGGTGGCGATGTCTCCAATTTCGTGTCGCCGTCGGTCCTGTCGCGATTGCTGGAGCGCGTCAGATCGCCCGCCGCGTGAGGCATCGATGGCACTGTTGATCACCGACGAATGCATCAACTGTGATGTGTGCGAGCCCGAGTGCCCGAACCAGGCGATCAGCATGGGCGTGGAGATCTACCAGATCGACCCGAGCCGATGCACCGAATGTGTCGGCCACTTCGACGCGCCGCAATGCGTGCAGGTCTGTCCGGTGAGTTGCATCCCGATCAACCCGGCGCACATCGAAAGCAACGAAGCGCTGTGGTCCAAATACCGCCGCTTGCAACATGCCGCGGCGACCGAGCCAGGCGTTCG
>JAYSVE010000250.1:0-2030 GCA_043718725.1 Methylibium sp. | reverse complement strand
CAGGCTTTGGCCACAGGACGGTCTTTGCGGTAGGCGTTTTTCACGGCGATCTTGCCGTCGCGAAAGGTGAACACATCGACCATGCGCGCTTCGATGCGTGCGCCGTCTGTCCGGGTGCCGCGAAACGTCGATTCAGCCACGCCGCGGTCGCCGCAAACAAAAAACTCGCCCTCGGTCCAAGACGCATCGGGGCAGGTCTGCCAGGCCATGGAAAAGCCCGCGCGCACGGCTTCGCGGCCAACAAAGCTGCGGCCCAGCACATCGGGCCCGGCCGTTGCATGGAACTCGCAGTCGTCGGTCATGAAGCCCATCAAGGCTTCGATGTTGTGCTGGTTCCACGCGTCGGCGAAGGCGGCCAAGGTGGCCACAGTGACGGTTTTGGCGACGGGCAAATTCATGGGCATCTCCAAGCTTGGACAATGCTCAAGGCTAATGCCTTGCGCCGGCGCGCCGCAGCCGCCGCAGTTTCCGCGTGGCACCACCAGCCGGTCCCCAGCTTTGGAGCAGCGTGTGCTGCGCTCGATGCGTGCCCTGTCCACGCTGTCCAAACCCGTCCAGTGGCGCAACCACCCGTGCCCGTTTATTGCCCCGGTGCGGCGTGTTTGCGCTGAGCGAAGAAATCCTAGTGTGGGCGCCGGCTTGAATTTGTCTTCTTTCAGCCGGTCTGAACGTGCGTGTTCTTCGTGATTCGTCTTCTTCGGATCACCGTCTCTGACGGTCTTCTTCAGCTTCGCTTTCCGTCTTCTTCAGACTCCGGACCGACGCGCTTTCGCTCGAGGTGGTTGTCGCGCTCGACGGGTTCGTTGGGGAGCGACGATGGCCAAGACGGGACAGCGCAAGTGTTTGTCGTGCGGGGAGTTTTTCATCCCCGACCATCGCAAGGGTGAGCGTCAGCGGTACTGCTGCGCCGCCGATTGCCGCCGCGCGAGCAAGGCCGCCAGCCAGGCTGCATGGCTGGCCCGGCCGGCCAACAACGACTACTTCAGCGGCCCCGTCCACGTCGCTCGGGTGCAGGCCTGGCGCGCCGCGCATCCGGGCTACAGCCGCGGCAGGGTGCGGCCGTCGCGGGCGTTACAAGATCTCTTGCCGCCGCAAGTGCCTGATTCGATTGAGGAATGTGCTGATCGTGTTACGCCGCCGGAGGCCCCTGCGGCCGAGGCGTTACAAGATCTCTTGAATGCCGAATCGCCTTTGCTGGCGGGGCTTGTGGCCCATTTGTTCCAGCCGGCGTTACAAGGGTGACATGGCCAACACCACCCGGCGCCTCGTACAACTTGGGCGCGATGTGATCAACGGGAGATGCGGTGAAGGCTATCAAGCAGCTGTTGCAGCCCGAGCGGCTGCGTCAGGTTCCGCAGCAGTTCAGCTGGGTTGACCAGGCCCTCGTACAGCAGCATTTCATTGATCGCTGCGATGCGCGCTGCGCCGCGCTGTATCTGTTCCTGGTCACGGTCGCGGACGCCCAGGGCCTGAGCTACTACGGTGCGTCGACGCTGA
Organism: Methylibium sp.; assembly: GCA_043718725.1. GTDB lineage: Bacteria > Pseudomonadota > Gammaproteobacteria > Burkholderiales > Burkholderiaceae_C > LGRD01. Next base: position 533 of record JAYSVE010000250.1, on the reverse strand, counting down.
GCCGGCGGTTGCACCTGAGCGATGAGCAGTTCGCCGCTGCGCGCCAACAACTCATCGAGCTCGATCTCATCGCCTATCGCTCACCGCTGTACCAGGTGCTGACCCTGCCGGGGAGCGTTGCCGCGCCGCGCCTTGTGCGGCATGCGCCGGCCACCATCGGCACCACCCCCGGCGGCCAGCCCGTGAGCCTGGCCACGCTGCTGCAACTGGCGCAGCAACGCCGTGGTTGACTACGAGACCTACTGCCGTATCCGCGACCACCTGGGGCGTCAGCAACTCACGCTGGCGCAGACCGCGCGAGCGCTGGGCCTGGACGTGCGCACGGTGGCCAAGTGGGCCGAGGTCCAGCGGTTCCCGGCGCGCAAGGCTGTACGGCGCACCAGCAAGCTCGACGCATTCAAGGGCCAGATCGTGCGCTGGCTCGATGTCCACCCGTACAGCGTCCAGCAGATCTACCAGCGGCTCGCCCAGGCTGGCTACGGCGGCGGCATCACCATCGTCAAGGACTACGTGCACGGCATCCGGCCGCGCCA
>JAYSVE010000249.1:0-2031 GCA_043718725.1 Methylibium sp. | reverse complement strand
CATCACGATGGTAGAGCGCATGAATGGCGCGCCCCAAGTCTTTCCGCCGACCTGGCTGTTGAGCATGAAGGCGTTGTAGAAGCCATTCAACCAGGCCCTGTCTTCGGCGGTCTTGATGAAATTGTCGAGCGGCACGATCGCGTCCGCATCAATCAGGGTGAACATGTCAGTGGATAGCAGTACCGAAGTCGCCGGCGGGTTGCCCGCCTTGTGCGCCGTCAGGGCCTTGACGATGGTGTCCTGGTAGGTGCCGGCGAAGATCGGCGTGACCTTGATGCCGGGGTTTTCCTTGGCGAAGCTGGCCGCCATCCCATCGATGACTTTAGCAACCGGCCCGCCGACCGCCACCGGCCAGAAGAACTGCACTTCGACAGGTGCCTGCGCATGCGCAGGCACCCCCGAGGCGCCTGCCAACAGCGCGCCGGTTGCCAACAGGTTGAGCGCGGCGGATCTCAGAACAGTGATTTGCTTCATGGAGGCCTCCTCCGGTTACAAGGTTCAAGAAATACGGCATCCCTGCGCGTCGAAATAGTGAGCGGCCGATTCCGGCCAGCGCAGGAAAACCGTGTCTTTCGGCTTCACCTGGGCCTGGCCCTGTGCCCGCACCGTGAGCGATTCCCTCCCCACCGTGCAGCGCAGCACGAGATCGGCTCCCAGGTATTCTACGCTTTGAACCTGCGCCGCCACCCCGCCGTCGAGTGTAACCGCCTCCGGGCGGACGCCGAGCCAGGCGCCGGAATGCGCCACAGTCACGTCGCTGCCGGCAATGCGGCCAGCCTCCAGACGCAACAGATTCATGGACGGCGTGCCAATAAAGCGCGCGGCAAACGTGGTGGCCGGCTCCGCGTACAGGGTGCGCGGCGCGGCAGATTGTTCAATGTGGCCCTCGTTGAGCAGTACCACCTGATCGGCCATGCTCATCGCCTCGGCCTGGTCGTGCGTGACATACACTACGGTCAGGCCCAGGCGCTGCTGTAGCTCGCGCAGCTCATAGCGCACGTCTTGCCTGAGCCGTGCGTCCAGGTTGGACAGCGGTTCATCCATCAAACACACCTTGGCTTGGGAGACCAGCGCGCGCCCCAATGCCACGCGCTGCTGCTGCCCGCCCGAAAGCTGCCAGGGCCGCCGCGCCAGCAGTTGGTCCAGACCCAGCAAAGCTGCAGTCTCCTTGAGGCGCGAGGCGGTTTCGGCTGCACCTACCTTGCGTACTGACAGCCCAAACGTGATGTTGTCCGCCACGCTCAGGTGAGGGAACAGGGCATAGTTCTGGAACACCATGGCCACGCCGCGTTGGGCCGGGGGCAGGGTGGTCACATCGCGCCCGTCCACCAGCACCTGTCCGCTGGAGGGTGATTCGAGGCCAGCGATGATTCTCAGAGTGGTGGACTTCCCGCAGCCAGAGGGGCCAAGGAGTACGCAGAAGGTGCCGGATTCTATCGAGAGATTGATGCATTCCAGAGCGGTAATGTCTCCCCAGCGCTTGGTCACGTCCAAGAGTTTTAAAAACAACATTTCCCTATTGTGGCTCTTCCGGAAGTCGTGTGGGTAAATTCGGGCGATTTTTACCAATGGCGGCCCGCGACGCGGCATAAGCGCCAGCGCGCCCTCACCTCAGGGTCGGGAAGCGGGAGAATGAGCAAATCGTGCGGCGCAGAGCGGCCAGAGGCGGATGGATTTTCCGTTTCATAGGAGAAACCATGAGACGAGAAATCAGTCGTTTTGGCGCAGCGTGAATTCTTTCATGTGGTAGATGACGCGGCCGTCTACCGAGAGATAGCCGTCCGCGCGTAGCAGGCGCCGGCTGTCGTCCACCGCGGTGACAATGGCTTCGACCGTGACTTCGCGGTCGGCCGGAACGACCTGGCCGCGGTACTGCCATTCGTGCCGCTCGTTGGTCGCGATCGTCTACGGATAGGAAAGTCTATCCGCCCATGGCCGCATAGCGCCGCATGAATTGCCCTTTCTGCGGCTTCCCGGCTCTGGTGTGACGGCGCACAATGCGCTTATGTCGCGTCGCGAGCCGCTATTGGT
>JAYSVE010000248.1:0-2035 GCA_043718725.1 Methylibium sp. | reverse complement strand
GCGACCAGCCCGATCGCAAACGAGCCGGCGTACCACAGCGGGTTCAGCAGGCTGGCCCGCGCGCCGAGTTCGGCCAGGCGGTCGCGGGTCCAGGCCAGGTGGTCGGTCTCCTCGCGCGCCGCGCGCTCGAAGCGCTCGCGCAGTCGCGGGTCCGAGGTGCCCAGCGCCTGCGCGGTGTAGAGCGCCTGCGCGCAGACCTCGCCGACGTGGTTGACCCGCATGTAGGCACCGGCCGCGCGGCGCTCGGCGTCGGACAGCTCGGTGGCCGGCGCGTGGGTGGCCGACGGCAGCGGGCGCGGTCGGCCCGCGGAACTCGCACCCGACAAGGTGCGCAAGCCGTTGTCGACCGCGACGATCAGGCGGTCGAGAGGCGAGAGATCAGACGAAGGAAGGGGCGTCACGGGCAGGCCTCGGGCTGGGCAAGTGCGGGGTACCAGGGTAGCCGGTCCGGCCGTCGGCGACGAACCAACGGGAGTGCGCGACTTTCAAACGGCAAGCGCAGGGCTGTTCCGCTATGACGCCGCGAAGCGCGCGACGCCTGGACGATCGCGCGCGGACTGCGGCATCATTCAAGCCATGGACCGCGCCGACATCATTGCAATCTTGACGCAACACAAGCCCGAGTTGCAACGTCGTTTCGGGGTCTTGCATATGGCGCTGTTCGGCTCCCGGGCGCGCGACCATGCTCGCGAGGACAGCGATGCAGACATCCTGGTCGCCTTCGACGGGCCGGCCAGTTCGGCGCGTTATTTCGGGGTCCAGTTCTATCTCGAAGACCTGCTCGGCTGCCCGGTCGATTTGGTCACGGAGAAAGCGCTGCGTCCGCAGTTGCGACCTTTTGTCGAGCGCGATGCGATCCATGTCTGACGCGACCGTGGCGCGCGAATGGTGGTTCTATGTCGAAGACATGCTCGGCTTCTGCGGGAAGGTCGTCACCTACACACAGGGACTCGACCGCGCGTCGTTTGCGGCCGACGCAATGCGCTACGACGCAACGCTCAGAAATCTCGAGCTCATCGGCGAGGCGGCGGCCCATGTACCGGCGCAAGTGCGGTTGGCGGCACCCGACGTTCCGTGGCGCATGGTCATCGCGGTTCGCAATCGCTTGATTCACGGCTACCTCGGCATCGATGACGACACGTTGTGGAGCATCGTCCGCGACGACCTGCGGCCGCTGCGCGAGGGCCTGACGAAGCTGCTCGACACCCGCTCATAGGAACTTGATGGCCGACAAGCAACCCCTCGCGACATTCCTGGCCGCCGTTCATGGCGTGCATACCTCGGGCAGCGGGACCAAAGAGACCTCGTACTACACCGCCATCGACAACCTGCTCGATGGCGTCGGCGATACGCTAAAGCCCAAGGTGCGCTGCGTCATGCAGCTCAAAAGTCTCGGCGCCGGCAACCCTGACGGCGGGCGTTCACCACCGACCAGTTCGACCGTGATTACGATGCGCCGAAGAACCCGCTGGCACCCGCCCGCGGCGTCATCGAAGTCAAGGCGCCGGCCGAAGCGGTGGACTTCACCGTTGCCACCGCCCAGGTGGCGAAGTACTGGGGCCGCTACCGCCTGGTGCTCGTCACCAACTTGCGTGATTGGTTGCTGATCGGCGAACGCGACGGCCAGCGCGTGCCGCTCGAACGCTACACGCTGGCCGACAACGCAGAGGCTTTCTGGAAGCTCGCCGCCCACCCCGCGCAAGTGCAGCGGCAGCGTGGCGCCGCCTTTGCCGACTTTCTGGCGCGCGTCATGCTGCACGCCGCGCCCTTGAGCGAACCGAAAGACCTGGCCTGGCTGCTGGCCAGCTACGCGCGCGAAGCCGCCAACCGCGTCGAACTGGCGCCGCCCGCCGCGCAGCAACAACTCGCGGTGCTGGAACAAAGCCTTGAAGCGGCGCTGGGGGTGAGCTTTGACGCCAAGGACGGCGCGCATTTCTTTCGCTCCACGCTCGTGCAGACCCTGTTCTACGGCATCTTCGCGGCCTGGGTCTTGCGCCACCAGAACGCCACTGCTGGCAAGTTCGACTGGAAGACT
>JAYSVE010000247.1:0-2038 GCA_043718725.1 Methylibium sp. | reverse complement strand
GCGGTGTGGCATCGCATCGGCGGGCGCCAGCAGGCCGACGAGGTCTTGCTGAAGAAGCTGATCGAAGACCACCACAAGTGGACCGGCTCGCTGCAGGCGCGCCACATCCTCGACCACTGGTCCGCCTCGCGCGCAAAGTTCGTCAAGGTGTTCCCCAACGAGTACCGGCGCGCGCTCACCGAGCTGGCCGCCAAGGCCGACGCAAGCATTGCCCCCACGCCCGCGCAAACCGCCGCCGCCCGGGCCGAGCCGGCTGCGGCAAAAGCCCGCACGGCGGCCGAGAAAAACGCCACCGTGCCCGCCAGTTAAGCCGCGCACCCGCCCACCGAAAGAGAACCTCAGCATCATGGGAAAAGTCACTGGCTTCATGGAATACGAACGACTGGAAGAAGGCTACGAGCCGGTCCAGGCGCGCGTCAAGAACCACCGCGAATTTGTCATCGGCCTGAACGTTGCCGACGCCAAGATCCAGAGCGCGCGCTGCATGGATTGCGGCACGCCGTTTTGCAACAGCGGCTGCCCGGTCAACAACATCATTCCGGACTTCAATGACCTGGTGTATCGCGGTGACTGGAAGAACGCTGATCGCGTGCTGCACTCGACCAACAACTTCCCTGAGTTCACCGGCCGCATCTGCCCGGCGCCGTGCGAGGCCGCCTGCACGCTCAACGTCAACGACGACGCGGTGGGCATCAAAAGCATCGAGCACGCCATCATCGACCGCGCCTGGGCCGAAGGCTGGGTGCTGCCGCGCCCGCCCGGGCACAAGACCGGACGGACGATTGCCGTTGTCGGCTCCGGCCCGGCCGGAATGGCCGCGGCCCAGCAACTCGCGCGCGCCGGCCACGACGTGACGCTGTTCGAAAAGAACGACGCCATCGGCGGCCTGCTGCGCTACGGCATCCCCGACTTCAAGATGGAAAAGTCGCACATCGACCGGCGCGTCGAACAGATGCGCGCCGAGGGCGTGACGTTTCGCACCGGCGTGATGGTGGGTGCGCTGCTAGACCCACTCGGCAAAGGCAGCAAGGTCACCAACGGGGCCACCCAGACCATCACTCCGGAGCAACTGAAGGCGCAGTTCGACGCCGTGTTGCTGACCGGCGGCGCCGAGCAATCACGCGACCTGCCGGTGCCCGGGCGCGAGCTGGACGGCATCCATTTCGCGATGGAATTCCTGCCGCAGCAGAACCAGGTCAACGCCGGAGCCAAGGTCAAGAATCAATTGCGCGCCGACGCCAAGCATGTGATCGTGATCGGCGGCGGCGACACCGGCAGCGACTGTGTGGGCACCAGCAACCGCCACGGCGCGGCCAGTGTCACCCAGTTCGAACTGCTGCCGATGCCGCCCGAGCACGAGAACAAGCCGCTGGTCTGGCCTTACTGGCCCACCAAGCTGCGCACCTCCAGCAGCCACGAAGAAGGCTGCGAGCGCGAGTTCGCCATCGCCACCAAGGAATTCATCGCCGGCACCGGCAAGGACAAGGGCAAGGTCAAGGCACTCAAGACCGTCCATGTGCAGTGGCAGGGCGGCAAGATGATCGAGGTGCCCGGTTCCGAGAAAGTGCTGCCCGCCGACCTGGTGCTGCTGGCGATGGGGTTTGTCGGCCCGGTGGCCAGCGTGCTCGATGCGTTCGGTGTCGACAAGGACGCGCGCGGCAACGCCCGCGCCAGCACCGACTTCATCGGCGGCTACGCCACCAGCGTCGACAAGGTGTTCGCCGCCGGCGACATGCGCCGCGGCCAGTCGCTGGTGGTCTGGGCGATTCGCGAAGGGCGCCAGGCGGCGCGCGCGGTGGACCAGTTCTTGATGGGGGCGAGCGACCTGCCTCGATGAAGTAGCCGGCGTCGTTGCGGGCCGGGCCGGGAACGGCCTTGGCGCGGCGCGCCGCGCGGCGCCACAGACGCGACCCCCTCCCCGGCGTGAGCCGCTGGCACAGGTCGCGGCACGTCGACACGACGGCAGCTCCGGCAAGCGCCGGCGCTGCGCCGGCCCTTGCCGCGAACCGCCGGTCGCGCAAAACGCGCGTTCGATGTA
>JAYSVE010000246.1:0-4706 GCA_043718725.1 Methylibium sp. | reverse complement strand
ACGTTTCACGGATCAGCGCGACCAGGTCGGCGCGCAAGGTCACGCGCCGGGCGGTCGGCAGGTAGAACTGGCGCAGCTCGGCGGGCCCGTGGTGGGTGCGCAGGTTGACGTTGATGTGGTCGGGCACGCGGGCCAGGTCGTGCGAGGAATCGCCCAGCAGCTTCAGGCTGTTGAGCCGGCCCAGCAAGCCACGGCCGCGCCGACGCGTGCCGCGCACCGTGAGCGCATCGAGTTCGTGCCAGTCGATGCAGACCTCATGACCAAAGCGATCGGACACCAGGAAGGCCAGCGCCAGCGCCTCCAGCCGCGTGCTCAGGCCCACGTATTCGGTGATGAAGACTCTTTTTTTCAAGGCGCGGGCTTGGTCTTGGGCACGCGGCCCATCAGGTAGAACTCGTCGTTGGGCCGCATGCCGGTCAGGTTGGCCATGCGGTTGGACAGGCCGAACAGCGCGGTGATGGCGCCGATGTCCCAGGCGTCTTCATCGGTGAAGCCGTGCTCGCGCAGGGTGTCGAAATCGGCGTCGACCAGTGCCGCGGAATCGGTGCACACCTTCATCGCGAAGCTCAGCATGGCCTTCTGGCGCGGCGTGATGTCGGCCTTGAGAGGGTTCACCGCCACCTGGTCGGCGAGCATCGGGCGTTTCTCGAAAATCCGCAGCAGTGCGCCGTGCGCCACCACGCAATAAAGGCAATGGTTGGCGCCGCTGGTGGCCACGACGATCATTTCCTTCTCGCCCTTGGTCAGGCCGTTCGGGCCGGACGGCGGGCGCAGCATCAGCGCGTCGTGGTAGGCAAAGAAGGCGCGGAACTCCTCCGGCCGATGCGCGTAGGCCAGGAACACGTTGGGCACGAAGCCCGACTTCTCCTGTACCTCGAGGATGCGCTGGCGCAGGTCGTCGGGCAGGCCCGCCAGGGGCGGCACGGGGTAGCGGCTGATGGCTGGCGTCATGGCTCAACTCCTGAATTGCATTGCGTGAAGGCGAGCATAGAGGCCGCCGCGCGCCAGCAGCTCGGCGTGGCTGCCCTGCTCCTTGATGCGCCCGCCCTCCAGCGCGACGATGCGGTCGGCGCGCTCGATGGTGCTCAGGCGGTGCGCGATGACCAGGCTGGTGCGCCCGCGCATCAGCTCCTCGAGCGCGTCCCGCACCAGCCGTTCCGATTCGGAGTCGAGCGCCGAGGTGGCCTCGTCGAGAAGCAGGATGGGCGCGTCCTTGTAGATCGCGCGTGCAATCGCCAGGCGCTGGCGCTGGCCGCCCGAGAGCTGGTTGCCGTTGTGGCCGATCAGCGTGTCCACGCCCTTGGGCAACCCGTCGACAAAGCCCAGCAGGTTGGCCGCCCGCAGGGCCTCGCGCACCCGCGCCGGGTCGGCGGGGCCGGAGCCCAGCGCGACGTTGGCCGAGACGCTGTCGTTGAACAGCACCACGTCCTGGCTGACCAGCGCGAACTGGCGACGCAACGCGAACATGTCCCATTCGGCCAGCGGCGTGCCGTCGAGCAACAAGCTGCCCGAGCTGGGTTCGAGGAAGCGCGGCAGCAGGTTGACCAGGGTCGACTTGCCCGCCCCCGACGGACCCACCAGCGCCAGCGATTCGCCAGCGCGCAAATGCAGGGTCACGCCTTCGAGCGCGGGCTCGCCGTCCGGGCCGTAACGCAGGTTCACGTCGCGCAGTTCCAGCTCGCCGCGCGCGCGCCCGGGGTCGAAGCCGCCGCCTTGCTCGATCGGCGTCTGCTCGATCAGCGTGATGCCGCGTTCGATGGCGGCCAGCCCGCGCGTGATCGGCCCGGCCACTTCGGACAGGTGCTTGATCGGCGTGACCAGCATCAACATGGCCGTGACGAAGGCGACAAAGCCACCCACCGAGCCGCCCTGGCTGCCGCTTTGCCAAAGTGCCGCGACGATCACCGCCGACAACGCGCAGGCCGCCAGCACTTGGGTCACCGGGGTCATCGTGGCGGAGGCCACGACCGACTTGATCGTCAGGCGGCGCAGGGCTTCACTCACCGCGCCGAAGCGGCTGGCCTGCGATGGCGCCGCGCCATGCAGGCGCACGATGCGCCAGGCCAGCACGTTTTCTTCGACCACGTAGGCGAGCTCGTCGGTGGCCTGCTGGCTTTGCACGGTGAGCAGGTGCAGGCGCCGGCTCAGCACCCGCATCACCAACGCCACCGCGGGGAACAAAATGCCGACGAACAGCGTCAACGGCCAGTTCAAATACAGCAGGTAGGCCAGCAAGGCCAGCAAGGTCAATGAATCCTTCAGCAGCGTCAGCAGCGAATTGACCAGCAGCGTGGCGCCGGTCTGCACTTCGTAGGTGAGGGTGTTGGTCAACGCGCTGGCGGATTGACGCGTGAACAGCGCGGGCTGCGCGTTCATCACCCTGTCGAACATGGCGCGGCGCATCGACAGCATGCCCCGCGACGCCGTCCACGACAGGCCGTACTGCGCCACGAACCCGGCCAGGCCGCGGGTCGCAAACAGGCCGATCACGGCCAGCGGGATGAGCCACAGCGGCAAGGTCCCGGCCTTGAAGCCGCTGTCGAGCAAGGGCTGCATCAGCGCCGGGATCATGGGCTCGGTGGCCGCGCCGACCACCGCCCCGGCAACCACCAGCGCAAAGCCCATCCGGCTGTCGGCAAAGAAGGGCGCGATGCGCCGCAGGCGCTCTTTCAGCGGTGGGGTGGGGGAGCTCATTCAGCGGCGATTATCGTTGCGCGTCTGCCTACAATGCGGCGGCGCCGCCGGGGTGCCGCGCCGTGCCTTATCGCCCGCACTCGAAGGGCCGCCCGACCTGGCCTCGTTGACCCGCCCCCTGCGCCACCCCCAGCGCTTGAACCCCGCCTCCATGCCTGACATCGCGCTCTCGGTCATCCTGATCACGAAGAACGAAGCCCACCACGTGCGGGACTGCCTGGCCTCGGTGGCATTCGCCGACGAGTGGATCGTGCTCGACTCGGGCAGCACCGACGCCACCTGCGCCATCGCCGCGGCATTGGGGGCGACGGTCGTGGTCACGCCCGACTGGCCCGGCTTTGGCGCCCAGAAAAACCGTGCGCTCGCGTTGGCCCGCGGCACCTGGGTGTTGAGCATCGATGCCGACGAACGCTTGAGCAGCGAGCTGGCGCTGAGCGTGCGTGCCGCGGTGGCGGCCGGCATGTCGGCGCATGCCGACCACGGCCACGCGCCCAGCGGCTACGAGCTGTCGCGCATCTCGAGTTTTTGCGGCCAGTGGATGCGCCATGGCGACTGGTACCCCGACCGGGTGGCGCGGCTCTTCAAGCGGGCCTCGGGGCGTTTTTCGGACGACCGGGTGCACGAGCGGCTGATCGTCGACGGGCCCGTGGCCAGGCTCGAAGGAGAACTGCTGCACGACACGATGCCCAGCCTGGAGGACGCGCTCGACAAGCTCAACCGCTACACCAGCGGCCGCGCGCGCGACCTGGTGCAGCGCGGTCGCCGCGGCGGGCTCGCCCTGGCGCTGGGCCATGGCCTGTGGGCCTTTGTGCGCTGCTACGCGTTCAAGCGCGGCTTCATGGACGGGCGCATGGGCCTGGTGCTGGCCCTCTACGTGGCCCAGAGCACTTACTACCGCTATTTGAAGATGGCCTTTGGGTTGCCCGACACGGCAAAATGAACCGTCTTGCCAATTTGGAGTCTGCCTCTTCCATGCCTAAGAAACGTGCCGTCCTCACCCTCCTCACTTTGTTGGCCCTGGTTACCTGCGTGCCTGCCTGGGCCCAGTTCCGCGTTGAGATCTCCGGCGTCGGCGCCACGCAGATCCCGATCGCCATCGTCAAGTTTCGCGACGAAGACAAGGCAACCCAGATGGTGTCCGCCATCATCCGCGCCGACCTCGAGCGCAGTGGCTACTTTCGCGGCGTGGACAACCAGGCCCAGCTCGACGAACTCGGTCAGCCGGTTATGAGCGAATGGCGCAGCCGCGCCGCTGACGCGCTGGTGGCCGGCTCGGTGGCGCGCCTGGCCGATGGGCGCTTCGATGTGCGCTTCAAGCTGTGGGATGTGGTCAAGGGCAGCGAGCTGGGCGGGCAGAGCAACGCCGTCGAGGCCGCCGACCTGCGGCTCGCGGCGCACCGCATCGCCGACTTCGTGTACGAAAAACTGACCGGCGACAAAGGGGTTTTTTCGACCCGGGTGGCCTATGTCACCAAAGGTGGCGGGCGCTTCACGTTGCGCGTGGCCGACGCCGACGGCGAGGGCGGGCAGGTGGCCCTGAACAGCGCCGAGCCCATCATCTCGCCGGCCTGGTCGCCGAACGGGCGCGAGTTGGCCTATGTGTCGTTCGAAAGCCAGAAGGCGGTGGTGTATTCACAAGACGTGATGTCCGGCGCGCGCCGCTCGATCGCTAATTTTCGTGGCTCGAACAGTGCGCCGGCCTGGTCGCCCGACGGTCAGACGCTGGCGGTCACGCTGTCGCGCGAGGGCGGCTCGCAGATCTTCCTGATGAACCGCGCCGGCGACAACCTGCGGCGCCTGACCAGCAGTTCGGCGATCGACACCGAGCCGGTGTTTACGCCCGACGGGCGCGGCATCTACTTCGTCAGCGACCGCGGCGGCAGCCCGCAGATTTACCGGACCAGCGTCAGCGGCGGCGCGGTCGAGCGCATCACGTTTGCGAACAGCTACAACATCAGCCCGGCCATCAGCCCGGACGGGCGCACGATGGCCTATATTTCACGCGTCGGCAG
>JAYSVE010000245.1:0-2043 GCA_043718725.1 Methylibium sp. | reverse complement strand
CCCTTGTGCACATGGATGTTCTTGACGCCCAGCTTCTCGGCCAGCGCCAGGTACTTCTCGGCCCACGGATCTGACAACTTGTAGCCGCGACTCGCGCCTTTCCACTCAGCTGTGTAAAGCTTCACGCCTTTAAGTTTGTGCGTGGTGACGAGTTCTTCGAACGCTTCAAGGCCGGCCGCTTCGTCGCGCGGGTCAAACGCGCCGTTAAGAATAAAACGGTTCGGGTGTTGCGCTTTTAAAATCGCGTTTTGTTCGGTGGTGTTGAAGCCGTTGACGTAGAAGTCCTTTAAGTAAGTGGGCTGGAAAATTGCCATGTCGTCGGGGCCATCGACGAACAGGTCGTGATACATCTGCTCGGCGCCATAACAATCAAACTTCTCCCGCGTCCACAGCTTTTCTTTAGGGCTGAGAAAAGAGTGGTAACCGTGGAAGCAGTTGATGAACTGCTCGCCGTGCACGTTCTTCTGGTTGGCCTTGGTGGCGTCCCAGTTGTGGACATGCCCGTCGATGATGAAGATCTCTTCACCGGATGCGGTCTTGAACATGATGGGCAGTCCTTAGGCGTAGGCCACGTATTCCATCGCGGCGTTCATGTCGCCGAACAACACCACGGTGTTCTCGTCGACCGTGACCATCCGCCCATAGTGGGTCGAGGTGGAAATCTCGAACAGCTGGGGCGTCATTTCGCGGCCGAGTTCCTCGGATATTTCGTCCATCCTGAATTCGATCTTGCCGTCACCATCGATGCGGATCATCGCCGGCATGTAGGTCACGGTGATGCCGGGTTTGCGCGACATCAGCTCGGCGATGGCGCGTGCCTCGACGCTGTCGTTCAGCGTCACACCGCACTGGTGCGAAACGGTGTCCTTGAACTCGATGTCCTTGAAGGCCTTGAAAATATTGTCTGCGTGGTAAGCCATGATGGTTCCTCTTTAATGTGGAGGTGTTCCATGATCCGGGGCGCTGCCCCGCATCATGAAACTTAGGGGTGGGTTTCAGGCGGTGATCGACGCGGGCACTTTGAGACCCAGCTGATTCGCGATGTTCTGTACGCGATCGACTGCGGCGGCATAGGCGTCCTTGAAGTGCGCAACCTTGACGTGCGGCAGCGACCAGATCGGCTGCAGGTTCTTCGCGGCGTTCGCGGCCAGGTCACCGTAGGTCTGCAGCCAGCCATTGAACAGCGCGGTGTTGTGCGCCGAGTGCGTGCTGTCGCTGACCAGCATGTGCAGCAGTTCAACCGTGTTGGCCAGGTTGCGCTGGTAGTCGCCTTCGGCCGATGACACCACGGTGGGGGTGATGAAGTCGTTCTGCGACGCCGCAGCCTGCATCACAAAGCCGCTGCGGAAAAGTTCACCGATCATCGGCTCGAACACCACGTTGACGGCGAAGTACTGCTCCAGGTAGTCCTGCGAGCCGGCGAGGGTTTCGACGAGCCGGCGCGTGGGCTGCCAGATCGGATCTTCGAGCCAATGTTTCTTGCCGATCTCGGCATCAAACCCGGCAATGTCCTGGCCGATGTCGCCCAGGTACAGCGTCAGGTCCTGCGCAAAGCGCAGCTTGTACGACGAGTTGGTCAGGATCGCCGAATTGATCATCTGCGTATAGCCATAACGCTGGGCTTGCATCAGCGACGTGCCGAGGCCGAATTCGGCGTGTTTGTAGGCGCCCAGATGTTTTTCGAGCACCTTGACCCAGGTCTTGTCGAAGCGCGTCGGCGCGCCCGAGCGGCGGCCGTTTTCGACCGCCTGCGCGATCATGCCGACGATGGTCGACTGGCGCTGGTAATGGGTGCGCTCCCATTCTTCGTCGACGGCACGGAACACATGCCAATCGCTCGAACGGCCTTTGGTCCAGCCTTCAAAGTAGGTCGGCGTACCGTCGGGAAAACTGATGATCCAGTCCTGCAGCAGGTAGCGCTTCGGGTCGGGCTGCACGTCGAGCGTCATGTCCTCGTAGTGGCTTGCCTTGCGGCCCTTGGGCGTGAAGTAGTTGTACTTGCGGCTGTCGGAGCCGGCAAATTTGGCGGCGCCGGCGGCGCCG
>JAYSVE010000244.1:0-4712 GCA_043718725.1 Methylibium sp. | reverse complement strand
TGCGTGACGAAGTGCTGGCCAAGTGGACACCCGACAAGGTGCTCGAGGCCTGCGGCGTCGACGAAGCGACCTGTTTGCAGGTGGCCAAGACCATGGCCGAGAACCGACCGAGCACGCTGGTTTGGTGCGTCGGGCACACCCAGCACACGATCGGCAATGCGATGGTGCGCGCTTCGTGCCTGCTGCAGTTGGCGTTGGGCAACATCGGTGTCTCCGGCGGCGGCGCCAACATTTTCCGCGGGCACGATAACGTGCAGGGCATCACCGACGTCGGCCCCAATCCCGACTCTCTGCCGGGCTACTACGGCATTGCCGAAGGCGCGTTCAAGCACTACGCCGCCGCCTGGGGTGTGGACTTCGAGTGGATGAAGAAGCAGTTCGGCCCGGGCATGATGACCAAGTCCGGCATGACGGTTTCGCGCTGGATCGACGGCGTGCTCGAGAAGAACGAGTTCATCGATCAAGACAGCAACCTGCGCGGGCTCTTCTATTGGGGCCATGCCCCCAACTCGCAGACGCGCGGTCTGGAGATGAAGACCGCGATGGACAAGCTCGACCTGCTTGTCGTCGTCGATCCTTTCCCTTCCGCTACCGCGGCGATGGCGGCGATGCCCGGCAAGGCCGGCGAATTGAATCCCAAGCGCGCCGTGTACCTGCTGCCGGCCACCACGCAGTTCGAGACCAGCGGTTCGGTGACCGCGTCGAATCGTTCGCTGCAATGGCGCGAAAGGGTGATGGAGCCTTTGTTCGAGGCGCGTACCGATCACATGATCATGTACCAGCTTGCGCAAAAACTCGGCTTCGGCGCGCAACTCGTCAAGAACTACAAGATGCAGAAGGTCAAGGGCATGGACGAGCCCCTGCCCGAAGACATCTTGCGCGAGATGAACCGCTCGGTCTGGACCATCGGCTACACCGGCCAAAGCCCGGAGCGGCTGAAAGCGCACATGCGCAACATGCATGTGTTCGACTTCAAGACGCTGCGCGCGAAGGGCGGGGTCGACAAGGAGACCGGTTACAAGCTCGATGGCGACTATTTCGGCCTCCCCTGGCCGTGTTATGGCACGCCGGAGATGAAGCACCCTGGCACGCACATCCTGTACGACACCTCGACGCATGTGATGGAAGGTGGCGGCAACTTCCGCGCCAACTTTGGCGTGGAGCGTGACGGCACGAGCCTGCTGGCCGAAGACGGCTCGCACTCCAAGGGCGCCGACATCACCACCGGCTACCCCGAGTTCGACCACCTCTTGCTGAAAAAGCTCGGCTGGTGGGACGAACTCACCGACGCCGAGAAAAAGGCCGCCGAAGGCAAGAACTGGAAGACCGATTCGTCCGGCGGCATCATCCGCGTGGCGATGAAGAATCACGGTTGCCACCCCTTCGGCAACGCCAAGGCGCGCGCGATGGTCTGGAACTTCCCCGACCCCATCCCGCAACACCGCGAGCCGATTTATTCGAACCGGCCCGAGTTGATTGCCAAGTACCCGACGCACGACGACCGCAAGGCTTCATGGCGCTTGCCGATCCTGTTCAAGTCCGTCCAGGAAAAGAACAAGGATGCCGGCAAGAAGTACCCGCTCATCATGACCAGCGGCCGCTTGACCGAGTACGAAGGGGGCGGAGAAGAAACGCGCTCCAACCGATACCTGGCCGAGTTGCAGCAGAACATGTTCGTCGAGATCAACCCGACTGCCGCCAACGACCGTGGCATCCGCAACGGCGAGGACGTGTGGGTGAGTTCGCCCACCGGTGCGCGCATCAAGGTCAAGGCGCTCGTTACCGAGCGTGTCGACCGCGAGACCGTGTTTCTGCCCTATCACTTCTCCGGCAAGTGGCAAGGCGCGGACCTGACGGCCTACTACCCCAGCGGCGCCAAGCCGCTGATCCTCGGCGAAGCGGTCAACACGGCGACGACTTATGGCTACGACATCGTGACAATGATGCAAGAGACCAAGACCACGCTGTGCCAGATCGAGCGAGCCGCTTAAGGAGATCGTCGCATGGCCAGAATGAAGTTCATTTGCGACGCCGAGCGTTGCATCGAGTGCAACGGCTGCGTTACCGCCTGCAAGGCCGAGCACGATGTGCCTTGGGGCGTGAACCGCCGCCGCGTGGTCACGCTCAACGACGGTGTTCCGGGCGAGCGCAGCATCTCGGTGGCCTGCATGCATTGCAGCGATGCGCCCTGCATGGCAGTGTGCCCGGTCGATTGCTTCTATCGCACCGACGAGGGCGTGGTGCTGCACGACAAGGATGTGTGCATCGGCTGCGGCTACTGCTCGTATGCCTGTCCATTCGGAGCGCCGCAGTTCCCGAGCAACGGAGCCTTCGGGCTGCGCGGCAAGATGGACAAGTGCACCTTCTGTGCCGGTGGGCCCGAAGCCAACGGCAGCGCGGCCGAGAACGAAAAGTATGGCCGCAACCGCTTGTCGGAGGGCAAGCTGCCGGCGTGTGCCGAAATGTGCGCGACCAAGGCATTGCTGGGCGGTGACGGGGATGTTGTCGCCGATATCTTCCGCACCCGGGTACTCAATCGCGGTAAAGGCAGCGAAGTGTGGGGTTGGGGCACCGCCTACGGCAAGCCGGCACAGGGTGCGCCTGCGCCCAAATCCGCCGAGAAGACAAAGTCATGATTCGATTCTTGGTGTTGATTGGCTTGACCGCTGCAGGGCTTGGGTTGAATGCGTGCGGCGAAACGCCGCAGTCGACAGCGGGAAAGAAGACCGATACCCAGGGATGGGAATCCACCGACAGCAGTTTTTCGGCTGCCGGGTGGAAAAGCGGTGACCGCGCCAGTTGGGAAGAACAACTGCGCAGCCGCGCGCAATCCCAGAATGATTACGCCAAGACGAAGTGAGTTCAAAAGGTGACCGCATGCGAAGCATGATTCGAAGCGCAGTCATCACCTGCATGATGCTGCTCGGGCCGGTCGGGGCAGCGCTTGGACAGGACAGCGGCAACAAGGCGGCGCCGCCGGTCGGATTGACAACGATCCCCGAACCCAAGCCCAATGAGAGCAACGCCGAACGACAAAAGAGCCAGCCTGGCAACAACGCCCCGTTCTGGCGGGCGGTTCGCGAATCTGGAGATGTGCTGGGCACCAGCAACTTGCCGGCTGCCGAGGCGGGTGCACTGATCCAGCCTTTTGTCCAGTATCCCGGCTCCAGGCTGACGAATGCCGGGGAGGCTTGGCGTCAGGTGCGCAACCAGGTGATCATTCCTTATGGCGGCGCGTTGCTGGCGATCGTTCTGCTGGCGCTTGGCGTGTTCTATTGGCGCACGGGCGCCATCGGCGGGCATGTCGATGACACCGGCCGTGTGATCGAACGCTTTACCTATTTCGAACGCACGGCTCATTGGACCAACGCGATTGCGTTCTCGCTGCTCGTGATTTCGGGCGTGGTGATGGCGTTCGGCAAATTCTTCATCCTCCCGGTGATAGGCGCCACGCTGTTTGGATGGCTCGCCTACGCCCTCAAGACGGCGCACAACTTCATCGGCCCGCTGTTCGCCGTCTCGTTGTTGGTGGTCATCGTGACCTTTGTGCGCGACAACTTCCCGCACAAATCCGACATCGCCTGGCTGGCCAAAGGCGGCGGGCTGCTCGCAGCCAAGGAGGTTCCGTCGCACCGCTTCAATGCCGGCGAGAAGGTTATTTTCTGGGCGGGCGTATTTCTGATGGGCCTGCTCGTTGTCGTGTCCGGGTTGGTGATGGACAAGCTTGTCCCGGGCTTGATGTACACGCGCGGTGACATGCAGGTGGCCCACATGGTGCACTCGGTCGCCGCGATCGTGATGATGCTCCTGTTCACCGGTCACATCTATCTGGGTACGATCGGCATGAAGGGTGCCTTCCAGGGAATGAAAACCGGTTATGTTGATGAAGGCTGGGCTTGTGAGCATCACGAGCTCTGGTACGACGACATCAAGGCCGGCAAGATTCCCGCGCAGCGCACAGCGCAGGCCGGCTCCGCTCCCCGTGCTGCTGCCCAGCATTGAACTGTAAGGACACGCCCATGCGCTTCGCTCTGTCTCGCTCCGTGATTGCCGTTCTCGCACTGGCTGGCGCGGTGTTGGCACCCCTGGCGCTGGCCAAGTTGCCGCCGTTGACCGACGATGCAAAAGCCAAGGCCGCCGAGGCGGCTGCCAAGACGGCGCATGGCAACAAGGTCGCCGACTTTCAGTTGTGCAAATCGATGGACAAGGTGGCGACCAAGTACTTCAGCGCCATGAAGACCGCCGGAAAAGAAGTCAAGCCGGCGGTTGAATTGCCACCCTGCGCCGATCCTGGCCCATTTGCCGCCACCGCGCCGGCTGCCCCTGCGGCACCGACGCCGGCCGCCGCGCCTGCCTCGGCACCCGCAAACAAGTCCTGACGCGTCTGACATGAATCGATGCACCGGGTTCGTTGTCGCGTTTGTGCAGTCCCTGGTGTTGGCCGCTTTCGCAACCGGCTGTGCGACGGCCTCAAACCCGAACCTGATGCCTTCGACGAAAGGCGTCTACTTCATCGAACCTGCCGATGGCGCCACGGTGACCAGTCCATTCAAGCTCAGGTTCGGACTCAAGGGAATGGAGATCAAACCCGCGGGCGACCAGGTTTCGGGCACGGGCCACCACCACTTGCTGGTCAACCTCAGCAGCCTGCCCTCGGGGCAGATCATCCCGGTTGACGATGCTCATATTCATTTCGGCAAGGGTCAGACTGA
>JAYSVE010000243.1:0-2045 GCA_043718725.1 Methylibium sp. | reverse complement strand
CCGATGCTCGGCCGGCGCGTCGTCGTCTACGGCGGTGGCAACACCGCCGTAGACATGGCGCGCACCGCCAAACGGCTGGGTGCCACCGAGGCCATCATCGTCTACCGCCGAACCCGCGAAAAGATGCCGGCGCACGACCTCGAGGTCGAAGAGGCGCTGCAGGAAGGGGTGCTGGTCAAGTGGCTCTCGACCATCAAACAGGCCGGCAATGACGCCAGCGCCGGCGCGCTGACGATCGAGAAAATGCGGCTCGACGACCGGGGCAACCCGCAGCCGACCGGCGAGTTCGAGACCCTGGAGGCGGATTCACTGGTGCTGGCCCTCGGGCAGGACGTCGACCTGTCGCTGCTTGCGGGCGTGCCCGATCTGCAGATGAAGGACGGCGTCGTTCAGGTCGACCCGGCGACGATGATGACCGGCCATGCCGGACTCTTTGCCGGTGGCGACATGGTGCCCGCCGAGCGCAACGTGACGGTTGCCATCGGCCACGGCAAGAAGGCGGCGCGCCACATCGACGCCTGGCTGCGCGGCGAGCGCCTGGATGCTGCCCCCAAACATGCGATTGCGGGCTTCGATCGCATCAACCCCTGGTACTACAGCGACGCGCCGCCAACCGTGCGCCCGCAACTCGACCTGGCGCGGCGCACCGGCAGCTTTGACGAGGTGCAAGGCGGCCTGACCGAAACCAATGCGCTGTTCGAGGCCCGCCGCTGCCTGAGCTGCGGCAACTGCTTCGAGTGCGACAACTGTTACGGCGTGTGCCCGGACAACGCAGTCGTCAAGCTGGGCCCCGGCAAGGGCTTCGAGTTCAATCTCGACTACTGCAAGGGCTGCGCCATGTGCGTGGCCGAATGCCCCTGCGGCGCCATCGACATGGTGCCCGAAGACGTGTAGAGCGGCACCCTCGGGCTTCGTTCGGCAGCCATCAGGCCCCCGGCCACAGGCGGGCGAAGTCAAACGAAAGTTGGCGGTGATGCCGGATGGACAGCAGGTACACCGTGGTGTCGGCTTCGGCTGCGGCGTACAGAATCAGGTAGTCGCCGTGCAGGTACTCGCGCAGGGCGCTGGCCGCGCCAGCAGGCAGCGCGGCAAGCTGGGCCAACGCCTCGGCTGACTGCGGTGGGTGGTCGAGATAGAGCCGGCCGATGCGAGGGAAGCGCCGCAGGTTGCGGATGACCGTGGCGCGCAACTCGGCGAGCAAGTCGTCGAAGGCAAAGGCTGCGTCGGCTTCGGTCAGGAAGGCTTCGATGGCGTCCAGACGTTCCAGGAAGCTCGCGGTCAACTCGACCCTGTAGCCGTCACCCTCACCCACGCTTCTTGGCGGGCCTGACGACCGTTACAGCGGCTTGACGGCGAGCGCTTGAGGCGGTGGCTTTTGCGCGGCGCTGCTGAAGCCGTGCGATAGCGGCGTCGGCTTCATAGGTGCGGCCAGCAACGATGTCTTCCAGGCCGCGCCGGGCGTCGTCGATCAGCAGCAGGTGGATGCGTTCGCGCTCCAGACGATGGTAGTAGTCCAGCCGGTCGGCGTCGATCAGGGCGACGTAGCTTTCGCCGTTCTTGGTGATGATCTTCTCGGCGCCGGCCTTTGCCTGATCCGCCAGTTCGGACAGATTGGCGCGCGCCTGAGTGAACGGCACCACGTCGCTTGCGGAAAATGCCATCGTCGGGCTCCGATCAAAAGGTGACAGAATTCTGTGCAGTCTACAGGATCACTCGACACCCACCGGACCTGCCCACGGACTGGAAACCACCGCCGCCTTGACACCGCCAAGCATGCCGATTGGCTTGCCTTCATCCGCGATTGCCGCAACCTGGCAACCTGGACATGGCGCTGGACGAGATCCGTTTGCCGGGGCGCCTGCGTGACGCACCATCACCGGACGGTGCCGAGGTCAGCGCCTTGCTCGACGAACATCTTGGGCATGTCGGCCAGCCGATCCATGGGTTGGGCGCGCACCGCACCGGCCAGCCACGGCGATTCAGCGTGCGCCAGCCGAGAGCGCGACGTTCGCTGCGTCTGAGCATGCGCAAGAGCGTCTGGCCCC
>JAYSVE010000242.1:0-4731 GCA_043718725.1 Methylibium sp. | reverse complement strand
TGCACGGCCTGGCCGCAAGGGATGTCGCCACCATCGCCCGAGCGCTGGCACGCACGCCGGCCGAGATCGAACAGGTGTGCGCGCGGATTCGCCAACTGGACCCGCGGCCCGGCTGGCGTTACGGCGCGAGCGCGGTGCACTACATTGTCCCGGACGTGATCGTGCGCAAGGTGCGTGGCGCCTGGCGCGCTCAGCTCAACCCGGCGATCGTGCCGAAAGTCAAACTGAACCGGGTCATTGCCGACCTGTTCCAGCACACCCAGGGCAACGCCCACCCGCAAATGGCCAGCCACCTGCAAGAGGCGCGCTGGACCTTGCGCAATGTCGATCAACGCTTCTCGACCATCCTCAAGGTGGCCGATGCCATCGTGCGCAGGCAAAAGCACTTTCTCGACTTCGGTGCGATGGCGATGAAGCCGTTGGGCCTGCGCGAAATCGCCAACGAACTCGCGCTGCACGAATCGACCGTCTCGCGGGTCACGAACAACAAGTACATGGCCACGCCGCTGGGGGTTTTCGAGCTGAAGCATTTTTTTTCGCGCGCGCTGGCCACGGCAAACGGCCACGCCTGCTCCGGCACCGCCATCCGCGGGCTCATCAAAGACATGATCCAGGCCGAACGCCCGATCGCGCCGTTGTCCGACGCGGAGATTGCCCGCCAACTCGCGCGTCAAGGACTGGCGGTCGCCCGGCGCACCGTCACCAAATACCGCCAGGGGATGCGCATCGAGTCTGTCCTGCGGCGTCGACCCAAAATCTGACGCCCAGGCCCGGGCTTGCGCAAGACAAAGCGGCAACCTTTGCCGATTGCGGCAAAAAATTCCGCCTCCAAGCCGCCCGTCAGGATGCGGCGGCTCAGGGTTTTAGCGGCTCGCTGCCGATGCCGGCATGGCTGGTGCGGTGCCCGAACCGCCCGGCGTGGGCGTGCGCGAATCACAACCGGCCAGCATCAGCGCGGCGGCCAGAGCAACGGCGGGAAGGGTGCGGATGAAGTTCATGGTCTTGCCTCCTGTGTGGCGGGGCACGAACCGGCGTCGACCCGCCGCGAAGCGGTGGCCCGTGTCCCTTGCGGGTAGCAATCGGCGGGCCCGCCTGCGTCGAGACCGGCGCGCGAACTGCCGCGCCCGTGGTTCAAGGCAACAGCCGCGCCAGGTTCAGCAGGGTGTCGCGCATTTCCAGCGGCTTGGGCCAGATTTCGCAAAACGTCGTGCCGCGGATGTCGAAGCCGTGGTTCGCCGTCACCGCCACGGCCGGAATTTCGGCCCAGCCGCGCATCAAACGATGCTGGGCCAGCAGCAGGGTGCCCAAGGTGTCGGGGAGGTTGATGTCCAGCAGCAGCAAATCCGGCCTCAGGACTTGCGCGGCCAGGAGTCCGGAGCGGCCGTCCGTCGCCACCGCGAGCGCGCAATCCTGGCGGCGTGAAAAGATGGCCCGCATCAGATGCACATGGGCCGGCTGGACTTCGACATACAGCACGGCGCGTTTCGGTTCGGCGCGCGCCGCGCCATCCAGCGTGTTCATCGTGGGTTTGCTCCTTGGATGAACATGGGACGGCAAGCGACGTGCCCGACCCGACTTCCGCGGCCCGGGGGAGGGCGCGGAGGCCCGCGTGCGGCGCGACGCTCAGCGCGGTCCGGGCAGCGGGCCAGGCTCGGCCGGCCCGGCGTTCTCGGCGCTGTATTCCTTCATGCGGTTGTAGAGCGTCTTCAGGCTGATGCCGAGCACGGCAGCGGTGCGCTCGCGTTGCTGCTTGAAGTGACTCAGGGTGGCCAGGATCAACTGCTTTTCGGCCTCAGCCATCGACGTGCCTATCGTCAGCACGATGGACGCCGCACTGTCGGGCGCGAGGCTGGGTGCGGACGGGGCCCCATCGCTCGGGAGCCAGGCGTCGGTGACCACGCTGCCGGTCGCCATGACGAAAGCCCGTTGCACGACGTTGCGAAGTTCACGCACATTGCCTGGCCATTCGTAGCCTTTGAGGCGCTCCAGCGCCGCCGCCGAGAACCTCTTGACCTCGCCTTCGCGTTCGCTGACCTCGGCCAGGAAACGCTCAGCCAGCAGCGCGATGTCCTCGGCGCGCGCGCGCAGCGGCGGCATGTGGATCGGAAAAACGTTGAGGCGGTAATACAGATCGCCGCGCAACCGGTGGTCGGCCACCGCCCGCTCCGGCGGCCGGTTGGTCGCGGCAATCACGCGCACGTCGGTCTCTTGCGTTTGCGCGCCGCCGACGCGCATGAACAGCCCGGTTTCCAGCACCCGCAACAGCTTGACCTGCAACTCCAGCGGCATCTCGATGATTTCGTCGAGGAACAGCGTGCCCCCATGGGCGCGCTCGAAGAAGCCCTGGTGCTGGCGGTCGGCCCCGGTAAAGCTGCCCTTTTCGTGACCGAAGATTTCGCTTTCGATCAGGTTCGGAGAAATGGCGCCGCAATTGACGGCCAGAAACGGCCGCTTGCGGCGCCGGCCCAGGTCGTGCACGGCCTGGGCCACGATTTCCTTGCCGGTGCCGCTTTCGCCGGTGATGAAAACCGACACCGATGTGGCCGCCACACGCGACACCTGTTCGTAAACCAATCGCATGGCCGGGGAGCGACCCCAGAGCGGCCCGAAGCGGCCGGACATTTCCCACTCGGCCTTCAACGTGGCGACGTCGGCCAGCAAGGTTGACGGCCGCGTGACCCGCGACAGGATGCCCTGCAGTTGCTTCAGCTTGACCGGCTTGACGACGTAGTCGGCCGCCCCCAGCCGCAGCGCCTGGATCGAGGTTTCCAGGCTGGCGTGGCCGGTGATCAGAACGATCTCGGAACGCGCGATCAGCGCCGGGTCGCTGAACAAGTCCATGCCGCTGCCGTCGGGCAGCAACAGGTCGAGCAAGACGATGTCGGCCGGGTGCAACGCCAACTGGCGACGCGCGTCACGCAGCGTGTTCGCGGTCGCGACCGTGAAGCCCTCGCTGGCAACAAGCTGCGCCAGGGCCTCGGCGGAGTCGACGTTGTCATCGACGATCAGTGCATGACTCATGACGGGCGCGTCCTGTGTGCGCTGCCTGGGTATCGCGGGTGCGAATCCAGGCGCCGCGGCTGGCCTCGGGAGCGCAAGGATACGCGCTGCGGTGCGCCGCGCCTCGACGCTGCGCGCGCCCGGGCGCGCTGCCGGGTCGGCGCCAAGGCGGTTATATGTCCGCATTCGGGGGCCGCAGTTCGGGGGTGTCAGCGGTCCGAGTTCACGTGGTCCGAGGTGCGCGCACTTTTCGCACGAATCGGTGTTTTCCGCGCTGCCGAGACTGCGGCGGCGTTGCTAACATCGATTCGCAAGCACGGTCCGACACGACCGATTTCATTGGCAACGGCAGGCGGCGCGGGTCTCCTCCGACTCACGGCAGTACGGGCGGCGGCATGCGGCGGATCAAGTGGTGGCGGTGTGCGAGCTTGGTGGCTGCCTGCCTGGCTGGGCAGGTCGCCGCAGCCCCTGCGCAAGTCAAGGTTTCGGCGCCGCTGCTGCGGGCCGACAGCGTGGGGGAGTCCACACCGGTCCTGGCGCGGCGCATCCTCATCGCGAAAGACCACCGCGGCCTGCCGTTCGCCATTGTCGACAAGCGCCAAGCGACGCTGACGGTTTACTTCGGCGACGGCCGCCTGGCCGGCGCGACCGTGGCGCTGCTGGGCCAGGCCCTGGGCGATCGGTTGTTGCCCGGCATTGGAGAGCGCACCCAGCGCGGTCAACTCCGGTTGGCCGACATGATCACCCCGGCAGGCCGCTTTGCCTCCGAGCCCGGCCGCAACCTTGCCGGTGAAGCCGTGGTGTGGATCGATTACGCCAGCGCGTTCTCGATTCACCGCCTGCGACCCGGGCCATCGAAAGATCGGCGCGCGCGCCACCTCGCCGCGGGGTTGGCCGGCGAGCGTCGCCTGTCAAGTGGCTGCGTGGTCGTGCCGCCGGCTTTCTACGACACGGTGGTCCGCCCGGTGCTGGGCACGGGCCGGGGCGTCGTCTACGTGATGGCGGAAGACGGTCCGACCCAGGACCTTTGAGCGGCGGCGCGCCGGCCAGCTTTGGACCGTTGAACCCGCGCCCGAAAGCCCGTTCGACAGGCCGGTGCCGTCAGGCGCCCAGGGCCAGCCCGGCGAGTTCGTGCAAGACGCTTCGAACCCGCATGAAGCCCTGGCTCGACGGCAGCCAGGCCAGCAGCGGGCGCTGCACGTCGGTGGCCAGGCCCATCGGCGCGGGCTCGATTCGCATCGCCCCGGCCGCCGCGCGCTCGAACGCGCGAACGCTGCGGTTCATGTGCCAGTGGTGGGTGACCAGGAGCACGTGGCGGATGCCATCCTGCTTGAGCAGGGCCACCGTGTTGGCGCCGTTTTCGTGGGTGTCGCGCGACCGGTCTTCGACCCAACGCAATGGCCGGCCGAACTCCTGCGCGGCAATGCGCGCGGCGACCCGGGCTTCGGCCACCGAATCCTGTTGCCCCCATCCGACACCGCCACTGAAGGCCACCGGCAAGCCGGTCTCACGCGCCAGCCACAGCCCGTAACGCAGGCGTTCGATCGAGGCCTGCTGGAGGTTGCTCAGGCGGTATTCGGGCGCCATCGGTTCGGCTCCGCCACCCAGGACGACGATGGCCAGCGGCGCCCTGGCCTGGGCCAAGGCCTTCAGCGCTGAAACGCGTTCGGCGGACAGGGCGGGCGGCGGGCGCAACAGCGTGCGTGTCAGCCAATGGCCGGTGCCGGCGCA
>JAYSVE010000241.1:0-4731 GCA_043718725.1 Methylibium sp. | reverse complement strand
TTGTTCACCGGCCGAGGCCGGAGTTTGTGTCGACGCGGTTCGGCATTTCACCGGCAAGTTGCCCATTCTGGGGGTCTGCCTCGGGCACCAAAGCATTGGTGCTGCGCTCGGAGGCCGGGTCGTGCGGGCGGCGCGCCAGATGCACGGCAAGACCAGCGTCATCCAGACCGACGAGCGCGGCGTCTACACCGCGCTGCCCAGGCAGTTCACGGTGATCCGCTACCACTCGCTGGCGATCGCGCGCGACAGCCTGCCGCAGGCGCTGGACGTCACCGCCACGTCCGAGGACGGCGAGATCATGGGCGTGCGCCACCGTGAACTGGCGGGCACGCGCACGCCGCTCGAAGGCGTGCAGTTCCATCCCGAGTCGATCCTGACCGAGCATGGTCACGCGATGTTGAAAAACTTCCTGGAGTGCCGGCCGTGAAAGTCGTCGACCTGCGCAGCGACACCGTGACCCGCCCGACGCCGGCCATGCGCGAGGCCATCGCGCGCGCCGAGGTGGGCGACGACGTGTTCGGCGACGACCCGACGGTGAACGCATTGCAGGAGCGCATCGCGGCGTTGCTGGGCAAGCCCGCGGCGCTGTTTGTCAGCAGCGGGACGCAAAGCAATCTTTGCGCATTGATGAGCCATTGCCAGCGGGGCGACGAAGCCCTTGTGGGTCAGTTGGCGCACCTGTACCGCTACGAGGCCGGCGGCGCCGCGGTGCTGGGCAGCGTCCAGCCGCAGCCCTTGCCGCAGCAGGACGACGGCTCGCTGGCGCTGGCCGACATCGAAGCGGCCATCAAGCCCGATGACGAGCACTTTGCGCGCACCCGGCTGCTGTGCCTGGAGAACACCTGGAACGGCAAGGTGCTGAGCGACGCCTATGTCGAAGCCGCGACCGGGTTGGCGCGTGGGCATGGGTTGGCGACGCACCTGGATGGCGCGCGGCTCTTCAACGCGGCAGTCGCCAGCGGGCAGCCGGTAAGCGCGATCGCGCGCCACTTCGACAGTGTCTCGGTGTGCTTCAGCAAGGGCCTGGGCGCGCCGGCGGGGTCGGCGCTGTGCGGGTCTAGTGAACTGGTGGCCCGAGCCCGCCGGGTGCGCAAGATGCTCGGCGGTGGCATGCGCCAGGTTGGCTTGCTGGCCGCGGCGGCGCTGCATGGGCTTGATCACCACGTCGCTCGGCTCGCCGACGACCATGCCAATGCGCGGCGCCTGGCGCAAGGCCTGGCCGCGCTGCCTGGCATCAAGGTCGTCGAACCGCAAACGAACATCGTCTTCGCCACGGTCGAAGGCGGGCGCACGGCCGGGTTGCTCGCGCACCTGGAGCGGCGCGGCGTGCTGGCCACCGGGCTGATCGGGCTGCGATTCGTGACCCACCTGGACGTCGATGCGGCCGACATCGACCGCGCCGTGGCGGCCGTGCGCGAGTTCGTCGACAACGCCAAGACCTGATTGATCTGCCCCGACTGAAGGAGCCCTCCGTGACCCTGACCAACACCGAAGCGCTGACCCGCACCATTGAGCACCGCGAGATCTTCCACGACGAAATGCTGGCGCTGACCCGACGCATCATGTCGGGCGAGATGTCGCCGGTGATGATGGCCGCCTTCTTGGTGGGCCTGCGCGTCAAGAAGGAGACCATCGGCGAGATCACCGCCGCGGCGCAGGTGATGCGCGAGTTTTCGACCAAGGTCGAGGTGGCGGACCGCACGCATTTGGTCGACATCGTCGGCACCGGCGGCGACGGCTCGCACACCTTCAACATATCCACGTGCAGCATGTTCGTGGCCGCGGCGTGCGGCGCGCGCGTCAGCAAACACGGCAACCGCAGTGTCAGCAGCAAGTCGGGCAGCGCCGATGTGCTGGAGGCGCTGGGCGTGCCGCTGTCGCTCACGCCGCAGGCGATCGGCCGCTGCATCGCCGACACCGGCATCGGCTTCATGTTCGCGCCCAACCACCATCCGGCGATGAAGAACGTGGCGCCGGTGCGCAAGGAGCTGGGCGTGCGGACAATCTTCAACATCCTGGGGCCGCTGACCAACCCGGCCGATGCGCCGAACATTCTGATGGGCGTTTTTCACCCCGACCTGGTGGGCATCCAGGTGCGCGCATTGCAACGCCTGGGTGCCGAGCACGCGGTGGTGGTTTACGGCCGCGACGGCATGGATGAGGTTTCTCTCGGGGCCGCCACACTGGTGGGCGAATTCAAGGACGGTGGCATCAGCGAGTACGAAATCCACCCCGAGGACTTCGGCCTGACGATGGCCAGCAATCGGGCGCTGAGGGTCGAGACACCGGAGCAATCGAAGGCGCTGCTGCTGTCGGTGCTGGACAACGATGCGGGCCCGGCGCGCGACATCGTCATCCTCAACGCGGGCGTCGCGCTGTATGCCGCCAATGTGGCCTCCAGCATGGCGCAAGGCGTCGAGCTGGCCCGTGAAGCCGTCGCCAACGGCAAGGCGATGGCGAAGCTGCACGAGTTTGTGGCGCGCGCAAAAGCCTTGCAGGTGGCATGAGCACGCCGGGCCGCCCCAAGGGCGAATACCGGAGTGCGAAGCACGGAGGTTGCCTGATGAGCACGCCGGGCCGCCCCAAGGGCGAATACCGGAGTGCGAAGCACGGAGGTGCTCCAGTGAGGCCGGTGGCGCAGGCGCGGGAGGGGCTGAATTGGACGACATCCTGAAACGCATCGTTGCGGTCAAGCGCGACGAGATTGCGGGGGCGCTCAAGATGCGCGCGCTTGCCGACGTGCGCCGCGACGCCGAAGCCCTGAGCGGCATACGCGACTTCGTCGGCGCGCTGCGCGCCAGCCTTGCGGTGGGCCAGGCGGCGGTGATTGCCGAGATCAAGAAGGCGAGTCCGAGCAAAGGCATCTTGCGCGCGCATTTCTTTCCAGCGGAGATCGCCGCCAGCTATGAGCGCAACGGCGCCGCGGCCTTGAGCGTGTTGACCGACGCGCAGTTTTTCCAGGGCTCGATCGCATTCCTGCGGCAGGCCCGTGGCGCCTGTGCCCTGCCGGTGTTGCGCAAGGATTTCATGATCGACCCCTACCAGGTGTATGAAGCCCGCGCCTGCGGCGCCGATTGCATCCTGCTCATCGCCGCCTGCCTGGACGATGCGCAATTGCGCGATCTGGAAGCGCAGGCCGCACAGCTCGGCATGGCGGTTCTCGTCGAAGTTCACGACGGCATCGAGCTGGACCGCGCGTTGCGGTTGAAGACGCCGCTGGTGGGCATCAACAACCGCAATTTGCGGACCTTCGAGGTGTTTCTGGACACCACGCTCGAGCTGCTTGCGCAGGTGCCCGCCGACCGCCTGCTGGTGACCGAGAGCGGCATTCTTGGCAGCGCCGATGTGAAGCGCATGCGCGACGCTGGCGTGCACGCTTTCCTGGTCGGCGAAGCCTTCATGCGTGCCGATGACCCCGGCGCGGCGCTGGCGGCGCTGTTTCGCCACACGCCGGCGTGACGGCCGACGATCTGCCGGGATGCTTTGCCGCGCTGCCTTCGGCCTGGCGCGACGTGCTGCCCGGCTGGACGCCGGAGCTGCAAAACGACGTGATCGACCAGGTTCGGCAGGCCTCCGGCACCCGGCCCATTGCGCCGACAGACCCGTTTCGGGCCCTGCGGCTGATCGCACCGAAAGCGGTCAGGGTGGTGATTCTGGGGCAGGACCCCTACCCGTCGCCGGGGCATGCCGACGGCCTGGCCTTCTCGGCGAGACAGGGGCGCCCGCACTCGCTTCGGCGGATATTCTCCGTGTTGCAGGCCGACCGGCCGGGGTTCGTTCCGCCGGCCGAATCGGCGCTCGACCTGTGGGCTCGCCAAGGGGTGCTGTTGCTCAATCCGACACTGACGGTCGAGCTTGGCGTCATTGCCAGCCACGTTGATTGTGGGTGGCAAACGCTCACTTCACAGTTGGTGACGGCGCTGTGTGGATTCGTTGAGACCCCGGTCTTCCTGCTCTGGGGGAAGGCGGCGAACGGGTTCTTCGACGCCCACAAGCCGCCGGGCGCCGTCCCGCGCGTCTTGCGCAGTCGACACCCGTCGAACGATTTCAAGCGCCAGTTCATGGCCGACGGAAGTCACTTTCTGGCGACCCAGGCGCAGGTTGACTGGTGGGCAATCGGTCAGCGCGAGCAATGATCGTGCTATAGTCCCGGGTTCGTCTAGGAGGGGTGCCCGAGTGGCTAAAGGGGGCAGACTGTAAATCTGTTGGCTTACGCCTACGCTGGTTCGAATCCAGCCTCCTCCACCAAGGCGCATCGAACAACGGGAATGCAGAAAGAACATTGAAAAAGTGGGTGCAAGGGCCGGCGTGTGGGTCCTGGGCAGTGGAGTTCGGCGCGGGAGTAGCTCAGTTGGTAGAGCTTTTGCCTTCCAAGCAAAATGTCGCGAGTTCGAGTCTCGTCTCCCGCTCCATGCTGCCATCCGCGGTTTTTGAAGGCGTGGTCAGGGTGGGCAGGTCAAGGCGAGAACAGACGGTCCCCAGCGGTTTGCGAACGATGTCTTCGCAAACCCGTGTGGAGCGCCCATGTGGCTCAGTGGTAGAGCACTCCCTTGGTAAGGGAGAGGTCGCGCGTTCGATCCGCGCCATGGGCACCATTGGCAACCTTTAAGGGCTTGCACTAGCAAGCCCGCCGTCCTGTTGGAGATCCAAATGGCAAAAAGCAAATTCGAACGCAAGAAGCCGCACGTCAACGTCGGCACCATCGGTCACGTCGACCACGGCAAGACCACC
>JAYSVE010000025.1:0-5623 GCA_043718725.1 Methylibium sp. | reverse complement strand
GGCGCGCCGCCAGATCCACGTCGATGTCGCGCTCGATCGCCACGCTGAGGAAATACGGGTGGTTGGCGACGACCGGCAGGCTCAGGCCAGCCGCTTCGGGTCGACCGATCAGGTTCTTGACGGCCTGCAGCTTGGGGACGTAATACTGGGTCTCGGTCGGCATCTTCAGGCTGCCGTAGTCGGTCGGCAGGCCGGCGGCCTTGTTGCGCGCGATCGCCCGGCCGACACTGCCCTCACCCCAGTTGTAAGCGGCCAGAGCCAGGTGCCAGTCGCCGAACCTGGCGTGCAACTTCTGCAGATAGTCGAGCGCGGCCCGGGTGGAGGCCAGCACATCGCGCCGGTCGTCGCGGAAGACGTTTTGCTTGAGGTCGAAATGCTTGCCCGTCGAGGGCATGAACTGCCATATGCCGGACGCCTTGGCGGAAGACAAGGCTTGCGGGTTGAAGGCGCTTTCAATGAAGGGCAACAAGGCCATTTCGGTGGGCATGCCGCGGCGTTCAACTTCTTCGACGATGTGAAAGAGGTAGCGGCTGCCGCGCTCGGTCATGCGCTGGAAATAATCCGGCCGGCTGGCGTACCACTGCTGGCGGTCACGTGTGAGCTCGGTGTCCAGGTCGGGCATGCTGAAGCCGCGCCGAACCCGCGCCCACAGGTCGGACTGCGCCTCGCCCTCGTTGGGGTTCAGGCGAACTTCCGGGCGCAGCGGATCGATGACTTCCGGCGCCGTGAGGACCTCCGGTTCGCTCGTGTCGGCGGTCTCCGTCGCCGCGGCGGCCTCGGGCAAGGCGGCACTTGGGGTAACGGCGGGCACGGGCTCCGCAGGTTCGGTGGTGACAGGGGCGGGCGGCGCGGCCTGGCCCCCCAAAGACGCGGAGTCGAAGGTCGAGCCGGTGACCGGTACGGTGGCTTGAGGGTCCGGCGTGGTCACACATCCCGCCAACAGCAACAGCGACAACAACGTGGTACAGGCGAATTTGGCGCTGGGCGATGGAGTCATGGGCGTTGTTGCTTCGAAGGGCAAGTAAAAGTCGACGGGCCACTGAGTCATTGCGACGGTCGGTTGTGGGGTGTGTCACTAGAATCCCCGCCAACGGCGAGGGGCTGAACATCTTGCAGCGCAATCACTGGCGCCAGATTCCGCAAAAGGCCGATGGTGTTGCATGCCATCGGGCCGCATCGAAGGTGGGTTCTCGAAACAGGCGGGGTGGGTGAACCGGCTCATGGAAAAGAGTGGCGCGATTATAGGTTTGGCGCAATGGCTGCAAACCCCCGCTGGCCGCTACGTGCTGGAGTGGGAGCAGCGCCATCTTGACGGGGCCGTGGCCGACCTGTTCGGCTTCCACGCCTTGCAGCTCGGCGTGCCCGAACTCGACGCACTTCGCAACAACCGCATGCCACACCGCTGGCTGGCGACGGACAGCGTGTTGCCGGCCAGCCCGGCGGGCGACCCGCTCCTGCCGCGCAGCGAGGTGGCACTGCATTGCGACTTTGATGCCTTGCCGTTCGACAGCCAGAGCCTGGACCTGGTGGTCTTGCCGCACGGCCTGGAACTGGCCCGCGACCCGCACCTTGCGCTGCGCGAAGTCGAACGCGTGCTGGTCCCGGAAGGGCGGGTCGTGATCGTCGGCTTCAACCCAACCAGCCTGTGGGGCCTGCGTCAGCGTCTGGGGGGGCTGCGCGGTCGCATCGCCAGCGGCGGCAACGCCAGGCTGTTTCTGCCCAGCGCCGGCGAGTTCCTGCGCTACCGGCGTCTGCGCGACTGGTTGCGCCTGCTCAGTTTCGAGGTCGAAGCCGGTCGTTTTGGTTGTTATCGGCCACCGCTCGTTTCAGAGAAGTGGCTGGCCCGGCTGGGTTGGATGGAGCGTGCCGGGGATCGCCTGTGGCCGGTGTTCGGCGCGGTCTACTTCGTGGTCGCGGTCAAGCGGGTGCGCGGGATGCGGCTGGTGGGTTTGCTGCCAGCGCAGCGCCAGAAATCGAAGGCCGCGGCGGCGGTGGCGGTCAACCACCACCAAGACGTGCACAAGCGCGCGACAGACAAAGGAGCCGAGTGAGCGCAGAGACCGCCAGCATCAAACGACCGCAGGTCGTCATCTACACCGACGGTGCCTGCAAGGGCAACCCCGGCCGAGGCGGGTGGGGCGCCTGGCTGAGCATGGGCGAGCATCAGAAAGAGTTGTTTGGCGGCGAAATGCTGACCACCAACAACCGCATGGAGCTCACCGCCGTGATCGAAGCCTTGGGGTCGCTCAAGCGCACCTGTGACATCGAGGTCTACACCGACAGCAACTACGTGCGCCAGGGCATCACCGAATGGATTCACGGCTGGAAGCAACGCGGCTGGAAGACGGCCGACAAGAAGCCGGTCAAGAACGTCGACCTGTGGCAGAAGCTGGACTCGCTGCGGACCTTGCACCACGTCGAGTGGTGTTGGGTGAAGGGGCATTCGGGCGACCCCGGCAACGAGCGCGCCGATGCGCTGGCCAATCGGGGGGTCGACAGTGCAACATAGAAGCCCTTCGGGCCCTGGGACAGCCTGCATGCGCGGGTTCGACGCAGCGGCTAAAGTCGCGCCAGCGTCCCGCGCGCCCAACGCCTCTCTTTGTTGGATGGGCGCCGGGTCCTGGTTCAGCCAACTTCACCCTGCGTCGTCGCAAACCTTGTGCGCGGCACCATGACCGGTCTCGATGAAACTCCTTCACACCTTCGTCGCCGTGGCCGGCATCGCCATTGCGGGCGGCGCCGCCTACTGGTACCAGAACAGGGCACCGGTCGCGACCGCGATGTTGGCACCGGACGGCGCCGCCAGTGGCGCGGGCGGGCGCCAGACGGCTGCGTCGGCCGCCGGCGCCATTGGCCCGCTCACTGTCGAAGTCGGCAAGGTCGAAGTGTTGACGCTTCAGGACGAAACCCAGGCCGTCGGAACCCTGCGCTCGCGCCAAGGCGTGATGATGCGGCCCGAGGTCAGCGGCCGCATCTCCAGGCTGGGGTTCGGCGATGGGAGCAGGGTCCGGCGCGGGCAGTTGCTGGTGCAGCTCGACGACAGCCTGCAACAGGCGCAGTTGCTGCAGGCCAAGGCGCAGGCCAGCATCGCGCGCACCACCTTGCAGCGCAACCGCGACCTGATGGCGCAGAACTTCATCAGCCAAAGCGCGGCCGACCAAAGCGCCGCGGCGCTCGAAGTGGCCGAGGCGCAGGTCGCATTGGCCGTGGCCCAGCTCAAGCGCATGAGCATCGTGGCGCCTTTCGACGGGCTGGCCGGCATCCGCGCGGTCAACGTGGGCGACTACGTGAAGGACGGCGCCGATCTCGTCAACGTCGAAGACATTTCGGCGATGGCGGTCGACTTCCGTCTGCCCGAGGGCGTGATCTCGCGCCTGAAGCTGGGCCAGGGCGTGGCCGTCACGCTCGACGGCCTGCCGGGTCGCAGCTTCACGGGTCGGGTCGACGCGGTCGATTCGCAGATTGACGCCAATGGCCGCTCGTTGCTGGTGCGCGCGCGGGTCGACAACGCCCAAGGCCTGTTGCGGGCCGGCATGTACGCCCGGGCACGGCTGGTGTTCGAAGTTCGCAGCGCCGCCTTGGTGGTGCCCGAGGAGGCCCTGGTGCCGCAGGGCGGCAAGCAATACCTGATCCGGGTGGTCGATGGCCCCGGCGGCAAGGTTTCGCAAAGGCTGGAAGCCCGCATCGGGCTGCGCGTGCCCGGCAAGGTCGAGATTCTCGAAGGCCTGTCCGCCGGCGATGTGGTGGTGGTGGCCGGCCAGGCGCGGCTGTTGCGGGCCGATGGGCTGGCCGTCAAGGTGGTTGACATTGGCGACGCTGCCGGTCGGTCGGCGCGGCCGCCTCCGGCGTCGGCATCTCAACCCGCAGCGCAACCCGCGCCCGCCCATCAGGCCCGGGCGGCCTCGGCGGTTTGAAGCCGCTGCCGGCAGGCAACCCATGAAGGGCGCGTCGCCATGAAGATCTCCGAACTCTCGATTCGCCGGCCGGTGTTCGCGACGGTGATGTCGTTGATGCTGGTGCTGGTTGGCGCCGTCTCGTTTTCGCTGCTGCAAGTGCGCGAGTACCCGCGCATCGACGAACCGGTCGTCAACGTCACGACCCGCCTGACCGGCGCATCGTCGGAGGTGATCGAGTCGCAGGTCACCAAGCCGCTGGAAGACTCGGTCGCCGGCATCGAGGGGGTCGACATCATCACCTCGACATCGCGCTCCGAGCAAAGCCAGATCACCGTGCGCTTCAAGCTCAACAAGCGCCCCGAGGACGGCGCGGCCGATGTGCGCGACCGGGTGTCCCGGGTGCGCGGGCGCCTGCCGGCGGCCATCGACGAGCCGGTCATCTCCAAGGTGGAGGCCGACGCCACGCCCACCATCTGGCTGGCCTTCAGCAGCGACACGATGTCGCCGTTGCAGATCACCGACCTGGTCAACCGGGTCGTCAAGCCGCGGGTGCAAACCGTGCCCGGCGTGGCCGACGTGCAGATCAATGGCGACCGCAAATTCTCGATGCGCATCTGGGTCGACCCCGACCGGCTCGCCTCCTTCCGCCTGACCGTGCAGGATGTCGAGGACGCGCTGCGCAAGCAAAACCTGGAGGTGCCGGCCGGCCGCATCGAGAGCCAGCAACGCGAGTTCAGCGTCACGGCGCAGACCGACCTGAGCACGCCCGAGCAGTTCGGCGAGATCGCTCTGAAGACCGTCAACGGCTACACGGTGCGGCTGCGCGAGGTGGCGCGGGTCGAGCAGGCCGCCGCAAGCGAGCGCTCCAGCGTGCGGCTCAATGGCGTGCCGGCAGTCTCGGTCGGCGTGATCCGTCAGGCCACGGCCAACCCGCTGGAGGTGTCGCAAGGGGTGCGCGCGGTGCTGCCGCTGATCCAGCAGGATCTGCCCGCCGGCGTCAAGGTGCAGCAGGCCAACGACAACTCGGTCTTCATCGACCGGTCGATCAAGTCGGTCTACACGACCATCGCCGAAGCCATCGCCCTGGTGGCGCTGGTGGTGTTTGTTTTCCTGCGCACGCTGCGCGCCTCGATCATCCCGCTGGTCACCATACCGGTGAGCCTGATCGCTGTGTTCGCGCTGATGGCGCTCGCCGGCTTCACCGTCAACACCTTGACCCTGTTGGCGCTGGTGCTGGCCATTGGCCTGGTCGTCGACGATGCGATCGTGATGCTGGAGAACATCTTCCGCCACATCGAAGAAGGCATGGCGCCGTTCCAGGCAGCGCTCAAGGGAGCCAGGGAAGTGGCTTTCGCGGTGGTGGCGATGACCTTGACGCTGGCCGCGGTCTACGCGCCGCTGGCCTTTGCGCCGGGCCGCACCGGGCGGCTGTTCACCGAGTTCGCGTTGACCCTGGCCGGCGCCGTGATCGTGTCGGGGTTCACCGCGTTGACGCTGACGCCGATGATGTGCAGCAAGCTGCTGAGGCACAACCCCAGCCCGAACGGGTTCGATCGCGGCATGGAGCGTGTTCTGGTGTGGCTGACCGGTCGCTACGAAGTGGCGCTGCGCTGGACCCTGGGCCAACGCTGGATCGTCTTGTTGGTGATGGCCGGCGCGGCCGGCGCAAGCTGGTGGTTGTTCAGCACCGCGAAGAGTGAATTGGCGCCGCTGGAAGACCGTGGCGT
>JAYSVE010000240.1:0-4735 GCA_043718725.1 Methylibium sp. | reverse complement strand
TGGGCGACGACTGGCGTGAACTGCGGGTCCTGGCACCCGCGGCGCTGGGCAAGTTTCTGGCCTACAAGGGCTCGATGACCGTCAACGGCGTGAGCCTCACGGTCAACAGCCTCGCGGACCGGCCCGAGGGCTGCGAGTTCAGCGTCAACCTGATTCCCCAAACGCTGCGGGAAACCTCGCTGGGCAGCCTGGCGCCGGGTCAACGGGTGAACCTGGAGGTCGACTTGATCGCGCGCTATGTCGCGCGCATGCTCGGGATGGCCGGGGACGGGCCGGCAAGGTCAGTTTGAACTTTGCGCCATGTGGCATAATTTATGGCGACATTTGTCATCGTGTTGAATCCGACCGGGAGCCGCCATGTCCACGCCCATCGTCCATAGCCCCGAACCGCACCCGGCGGCCAAGGTTGCGCCTTTGCGCGAACCGCGATCTGCGCCGCACCGGGTTGCCGAGCCCGCACCGATGGGCTACCTCCACGCCGGCGTTGATCCGGCGTCCAGCGTCAGCCGCGTGATGGCCCTGATGGGTGGCAGCAAGCTGCTCAAGGCCGTTCCGGCAAGCCGGGCCGATGTTCACGACCTGATCCAGTCCGGCCTGCCGACCCGCTCCGTCGATGCCCTGGTGGGCGGCGCCCGGCTGCTCAGCTCGGAGCAGATGCTCGACGCCATCGGCATCAGCCTGCGCACCTTTCAGCGCTTCAAGGTCGATCGCAACGGTTCGCTCAGCCGCGAGCAAAGCGATCGGGCCTGGCGCTTGTCCGAGCTTCTGGTCAAGGCGAGCGAACTGTTCGGCTCCAAGGAAGAGGCCGAACGCTGGTTCGACACCCCGGCGCCGGCGCTCGAACGCAAAAAGCCGATCGAGTTGATGACCTCATCGGTCGGGGCGCGCATGGTCGAGCAACTGCTCGGCCGCATCGAGCACGGCGTCTACACCTGATGCCTCACATGATGTCTGCGCTCCCCGCGCCACTGGGCGCGGGGCCGGTCATGGGGTGGCGGGTCGACTACGCGCTGCGCTCGGCCACCTGGGACAGCGGCAAAGGGGCCGAAATCGATGGCGGGCGCTGGAACCCGGAAGGTTTTGCCGCCGTCTATTGCAGCGTCGACCCCGCCGCCGCGATCCTCGAAGTCGCGGTGCACAAGACCTTCACCGTGCTCGACACGGTGGCCCATGTGCTGAGCGCGCTCGAGGTGCTTGATGCCGGCGACATCCACGTGGTGCGGCCCGTCGACGTGCCCAACCCGGGATGGCTGGTGCCGGGCACGCCCAGCGAGGGCCAGCAGCGCTTCGGCATGGGCCTGCTGAGCGAACATGCGTTTGTGCTGATCCCGAGTGCCGTGTCGGCGCACTCGTGGAACCTCGTCTTCAGCCCGGTCGTCGCAAAAGGGCGCTACGCGCTCAAACA
The DNA here is from genome assembly GCA_043718725.1 of Methylibium sp. GTDB lineage: Bacteria > Pseudomonadota > Gammaproteobacteria > Burkholderiales > Burkholderiaceae_C > LGRD01. The sequence goes on along the minus strand of JAYSVE010000240.1, from coordinate 3,330 downwards.
GCAGGGCCGGCTGGTAATCGACACCCGACTGCATCCGCCCCAAAGCAAGCCCAGGCGATAGCGCCCCGGCGGGCTTGCCACAGCAGATGGCCAGACCCGCCGCCACCCAGTCGGTTCAGACCAAGCCTTCGAGGCCGGCCACTTACAATTCGCGGATGTCGATTTCTCCCGTTCCGGAACTCGTTGCCGAGTTGGCCGCTGGCCGCATGGTCATCCTGGTCGACGAGGAAGACCGCGAGAACGAAGGCGACCTGGTGCTCGCCGCCGACCATGTGACGCCGGCCGCCATCAACTTCATGGCCCGCTTTGGCCGCGGCCTGATCTGCCTGACGCTGACCCGCGAGCGCTGCGAACGCCTGCACCTGCCGCCCATGGCACCGCGCAACGGCGGCAAACATGGCACGGCGTTCACCGTCTCCATCGAAGCCGCCGAGGGCGTCACGACCGGCATTTCGGCGGCCGACCGCGCGCGCACAGTGCAAGCGGCTGTGGCCCGCGACGCCAAGCCCAGCGACCTGGTGCAGCCCGGCCACATCTTCCCCTTGCAGGCGCAAAACGGCGGTGTATTGATGCGCGCCGGTCACACCGAGGCCGGTTGCGACCTGGCCGGCATGGCCGGCCTGACGCCCGCCGCCGTCATCTGCGAGATCATGAACGACGACGGCACGATGGCGCGCCTGCCCGACCTGGTGGAATTTGCCCGCACCCATGGGCTCAAGATCGGCACCATCGCGGCCCTGATCGAGCACCGCAGCCGCCACGAAACCCTGATCGAGCGCGCCGGGCACCGGACACTGGTCACCGCGCAGGGCGAATTCGAATGCACCGCGTTTCGCGACCGCACCGGTGGCCTGCACCTGGCACTGACGCGCGGCACCTGGACCGAGGCCGACGAAGTGTTGGTGCGCGTGCACGAGCCGCTGTCGGTGATGGACCTGCTCGACGCCGCCGACTGTGGCCACTCCTGGCCGCTGCCCAAGGCGCTGGCCGCGCTGCATGCCAGCAAGCGCGGTGCGGCGGTGTTGCTCAATTGCGGCGAAGACGTTGCCGCGCTGGTCCCGCACCTGCGCCCGCACGAGGCGTTTGCGCCCCTGCCGCGCGGCCAGATGGACTTGCGCACCTACGGCATCGGCGCGCAGATCCTGCGCGAGCTGGGCGTCGCTCGAATGAAGCTGATGGGCAGCCCGCGCCGCATGCCCAGCATGGTCGGCTACGGGCTCGAAGTGACTGGCTTCTTGGCTGCGGATACACCGACAGCCCCGTCCTCGTCGGCGGATCGCCGCGCCCCATGAAGCCAGGCCGGAAGGAACCGCCGCATGCACGACGCTGACAAGGGCTTGACTCCCAATCTCGATGGCCGAGACCTGCGCATCGCCATCGTTCAAGCCCGCTTCAATGCCGCCGTGACCGACAAGCTGGCGCAAGCCTGCGTGGCCGAACTGCGCGCGCTCGGCGTCGAAGCCAGGCACATCAAGCACGTGACGGTGCCCGGCGCGCTGGAGATTGCCGTGGTGCTGGCCGTGCTGGCCGACAGTGACGATTTCGACGCCCTGATTGCGCTGGGCTGCATCATCCGCGGCGAAACCTACCACTTCGAACTCGTCGCCAATGAATGCGGATCCGGCGTGACGCGCGTTGCGCTCGAGCACCAGTTGCCGATCGCCAACGCGGTCCTCACTGTCGAGAACGAGGCCCAGGCCTGGGCCCGGGCCGAAGACAAGGGGCGCGACGCTGCGCGCGTGGCCGTCGAAATGGCCAACGTGATGGACGAACTCACGTGACGGACGACCCCGGAGCCAGCAAGCCGCCCAAGGACCCGGCGGCGCGCAAGCGGCCGCAGAGCAAATCGCCGCGGCGGCGTTCGCGCGAAATTGCACTGCAGGGGCTGTACGAATGGCTGGTTTCGGCCGCGCCGGCTGCGGACATCGCGGCCCACATGCGCGAGCAAGAGGGCTTCGACAAATGCGACCCGGCGCACTTCGACGCGCTCCTGAACGGCTGCATCGCCCAGGCCGTCGCCATTGACGCCGTGCTGGCCCGGCACGTGGACCGCAAGACCACCTTGCTCTCGCCCATCGAACACGGCGTGTTGATGATCGGTGTGTACGAACTCACCCATTGCCTGAGCATTCCGTACAAGGTGGCCATCAACGAAGGCGTGGAACTGGCCAAGAGCTTTGGTGGCACCGACGGCCACAAGTATGTGAACGGCGTGCTCGACAAGGCGGCCGGCGACCTGCGCCCGGTCGAAGTGGCGGCCGTGCGCGCCGCCCGGGCCCAGGGTTGAAAGTCCGGATGGACAGCCCGCACCCCCAACCGACGCGGCCGTGAGGGCACGGTGAGGCTCGCGTCCCGGCTCGCACACATCGAGCCTTTCTACGTGATGGAATGTGCCAAGGCGGCGGCGGAAATCGCCCGCAGCCCGGCGTGCGCCGACTCGCCGATGATCTTCCTGAACATCGGTGAGCCGGACTTCACCGCGCCGGCCCCGGTTCAACGCGCCGCCGCCCGTGCGCTGGCAGAGGGCCGCACGCAGTACACCGACGCCGTGGGCCTGGCAGCGCTGCGCGAGCGACTCAGCCAGTGGTATGGCCGGCGCTTCGGGCTGGACGTGGCGCCGCGCCGGATCGTCGTCACCGCCGGCGCTTCGGCCGCGCTGCAGTTGGCCTGCCTGGCCCTGGTGGACCGCGGCGATGAAGTGCTGCTGCCCGACCCCAGCTACCCCTGCAACCGGCATTTTGTGGCCGCGGCCGACGGTGTCCCGGTGTTGCTGCCGGCGCCGGCGGACCAGCGTTTCCAGCTCAGCAGCGCCAGCGTCGAGGCCGCCTGGGGACCGCGCACCCGAGGTGTGCTGCTGGCCTCGCCGTCCAATCCGACCGGCACGTCGATTGCGCCCGACGAGATGGCGCGCATCGTCGGCGTGGTGCGCGAGCGCGGCGGCTTCACGATGGTCGACGAGATCTACCTGGGCTTGAGCTTCGACGAGCGTTTCAGCCAGAGTGCGCTGGTGCATGGCGACAACGTGATCTCCATCAACAGCTTTTCCAAATACTTCAGCATGACCGGCTGGCGGCTCGGCTGGATGGTGCTGCCCGAAGCGCTGGTGCCGGCGGTCGAGAAGCTGGCGCAAAACCTCTACATCTGCGCCTCTTCGGTGGCACAACATGCCGCGCTGGCGTGCTTCGAGCCCGAGGCGATGCTTGAGTTCGAGCATCGCCGCCAGCAGTTCCGGGCCCGGCGCGACTACCTCGTGCCCGCGCTCAACGAACTCGGCCTGACGGTGCCGGTGCTGCCCGATGGCGCGTTCTACGCCTGGGCCGATTGCTCGGC
>JAYSVE010000239.1:0-4735 GCA_043718725.1 Methylibium sp. | reverse complement strand
CGGATGGAAAAACCACTGGACAGCGCGCTCGTCTGGTTTCGACGCGACTTGCGCGCCAGCGACAACGCGGCATTGCACCATGCGCTGCGCTCAGCCCGGCGGGTCTGGTGCGTTTTTATCTACGACCGCGCCATCCTCGACCCGCTGCCCCGCGCCGATCGCCGGGTCGAGTTCATCCACGCCAGCATTGAAGACCTGAACCGGCAGTTGCAAGACATCGCCGCAACCCACGCGCGCGCCAACGTGCGGCTGATCGTGCGCCATGGGCAGGCCTGCGCCGAGATTGCCCGGTTGGCGCAACACTTGCGGGTGCAGGCGGTCTTCACCAACCACGACGACGACCCCGCCGCGCTGCGGCGCGACAGGCAAGTGCGTGAGGCCCTCGGCGCGGTGGGCATCGCCATGCACACCCACAAGGACCACGTCGTCTTCGAGCGCAGCGAGATTCTCACCGGCAGTGGCAAACCGTATTCGGTGTTCACACCGTACAAGAACGCCTGGCTGAAAAAGATCGAACCGTTCTACCTCAAGCCCTACCCGATGGCGCGCCATGGCGCCAGCCTGGCGGCGCTCCCGCCCGAGGTCGACGCCGATTTGCCGACGCTGCGGGCGCTGGGGTTCGAGCCCACCAACCTGGGCGCACTGAAGCTTCCCGCGGGCAGCGCCGGTGCGCAACTTCTGCTGATTGATTTCATGCGCCGCATCGACGCCTACGAGGCCGCGCGAAACTTTCCCGCCGTCAACGGGACCAGCCGCCTGTCGGTGCATTTGCGATTCGGAACCGTCTCCGTCCGCGAACTCGCGCGCGCGGCCTGGCAGCGAATTCAGGACCCTGCCGGCCCACCCTCGCAGGGCGCCCGGGTTTGGCTGTCGGAGCTGATCTGGCGCGATTTTTATCACCAGATCCTGCACCACCACCCGCATGTGGCGAATGCCAGCTTCAAGCCCGCCTACGACCGGATCGAGTGGGAACAAGGGCCCCATGCCGATGCGCTGTTTGCCGCCTGGTGCGAAGGCCGCACGGGTTACCCACTGGTCGATGCCGCGATGGCGCAAATCAACCAGACCGGCTACATGCACAACCGCCTGCGCATGGTCGTGGCGAGTTTTCTGGTCAAGGACCTGGGGCTGGACTGGCGCCGCGGCGAGCGCTATTTCGCGCGTCATCTCAACGACTTTGATCTGGCGGCCAACAATGGCGGCTGGCAATGGTCGGCGTCCAGCGGCTGCGATGCCCAACCGTGGTTTCGCATCTTCAGCCCGGTGCGCCAGAGTGAATCCTTCGATCCGGCGGGCAAGTTCATCCGCCGCTACCTGCCGCAGTTGTCGGGCTTGCCCGATTCGGCCCTCCACGCCCCTTGGGCCGCGCGCCCGATCGACCTGGCCAGCGCCGGCGTGACGATCGGCAAGAACTACCCCGCGCCCGTGGTCCAGCACGCCGAGGCGCGGCTGAAGACGCTGGAGCGCTACCAGGCCATCAACCCACCCGAACGGCCACCGGCCTGACAGCGCTTGGGTGCGGCGCCGATGGCGCGCCTGTCTCGGCTCAGGCGTCGGATGCGGCCGCCGTGTAGTGGCCGATCAGCGCCAGCAGGTCTTCTTCGGAATAGGGCTTTCCGAGGTAGTGGTCGACGCCCAGTTCGGCGGCGTATTCACGGTGCTTTTGGGCGATGCGCGAGGTGATCATGATCACCGGCAAGTCGCGCAAGCGCGGATCGGCGCGAATATTGCGCACCAGATCGAAACCGTCCATGCGTGGCATTTCGATGTCGGACAACACGACCTGCGGGAGCTCGTCGGCCAGGCGCTCCAACGCATCCATGCCATCCTTGGCCAGCGTCACCCGAAAGCCCTCGCGCACCAGCAGGCGTTGGGTCACGCGGCGCACCGTCAGCGAGTCGTCCACCACCAGCACCAGCGGCGCGGCCACCAGGGCGGGCTCGCCGGCCTGGGCCGGCACCTGGCCCTGTGCGGGCGCGCGCAGCGCGGCTTCGGTGGCCGCGCGAGCATTTGCGCCATAAAGCGTCGCCAAGGCCACCGGGTTGTAGATCAGTGCCACCGCGCCGGAGGCCAGCAAGGTCACACCGGCCAGGCCCGGCATGCGCACCAGTTGCGGCCCGAGGTTCTTGACCACCACCTCCTGGTTGCCCAGCACTTCATCGACATGCAAGGCAATGCGCTGCTGCGCGCTGCGCACGACCACCACCGAGCGCGTGCGGCCCACATTCTCCAGCGACAGCGGGCCGGTCTGCAGCAGTGCGCCCAGCCAGAAGAAAGGCATCTCCCGGTCACCGAGCATGTAGGTGCCACTGGCGTGCGCCTGGTCGATCTCGGCCGGCGTGGTGCGGCGCACGATCTCGACCAGCTTGGAGGGCACCGCCACCGTGAAGTGGCCGCAACGCAGCATCACCACCTGGGTGACCGCGGTCGTCAGCGGCAGGACCAGCTTGAACGACGTGCCCTGGTTCGCGGCCGTGGCGGTTTCAACCCGCCCGCCAATTGCATTCACCTCCGAGCGAACCACGTCCATGCCCACGCCGCGTCCGGACAGCTCGGTGACGATGTCGGCGGTCGAAAAGCCGGGGGTAAAAATCAGCTTGGCCAGATCGGCGTCGGTGCACGGCTGGTTGCCGTCAATCAGGCCCATCGCCTCGCCCTTGGCGCGAATGCGCGCCAGGTTCAGGCCGGCGCCGTCGTCGCGCACCTCGACGCCGACCTCATTGCCTTCCTGCGACAACATCATCGTGATCGTGCCGACCGGGTCCTTGCCCAGGCTGGTGCGATGCTGGGGCAACTCGATGCCATGCGTCACGCAGTTGCGCAACAGGTGCTCGAAGGTGCCCGTCATCCGGTCGAGGACACCGCGGTCGACTTCGATGGAGCCGCCGGTGATGTCGAGTCGGACCTGCTTGCCGCTCTCTTTGGCGGCCTGTCGCACGACGCGATAAAGCCGATCCGACAGGCCTTCAAATTCAACCATGCGGGTGCGCAGCAGGTCGTCCTGCAATTCACGCGTCATGCGCGCCTGCGCGACCAGTTCGTCCTCGGCACTTTCAAGCGAGCGCTGCAAGGTGCGCTGCACGGTGGCCACATCGTTGACCGACTCGGCCATCATGCGCGTGACTTCCTGGAAGCGCGTGAATCGGTCGATTTCCAGTGGGTCGAAGGTCTTGTCGGACGCCTTGGCCGCTTCGAGACGCGAACTCATCTGGGTTTCGGCCTGCAGCTCGATGTCACGCAACTGCAGACGCAAGCGTTCCAGGTTGTCGGTCAGGTCATTCAGCGAGCCCTTGATGAGGTTGACCTCGGTCTCGATGCGGGTGCGCGTGATGCTGACCTCGCCGGCCTGGTTGACCAGACGATCGAGCAAGGGCGCACGCACCCGGACCGACGATTGCACGCTGGCGGTCGAACGCTCGGCCTTGGGGCGTGGCACCGCGTCGAGCGGCACAAAACTGGACCAGTCGATGTCCGGCAGATCGGGCGCGGCGCCCGGGGCCCGAGGCTGGAGCGTGGGAGTCGCCTCGGCCTGTGCCGGCATTTCGGGCGGCGCAGGCACCTGCGCCGTTTCGGCCCGGATCGGCGGCGCGGCGACGGCCGCCGTGGGCGGCACGACGACGGGTCGGGCGACCTCGACGATGGCGCGCGCCGCATCGGCATGGGCCTGGGCGTCGTGGCTTCGCATCGCATCAAAGTGCTGCAACAGCAAGTCGCCATGGCTTTGCAGGACTTCAACGTCGGCGAGCGCCGTCTCCGGTCGGGCCAGCACCTGTTCGATGCGGCCCTCCAGCCGGTGCGTCATCTCGCCAAGGCGCATCGCGCCCGCCAGGCGCGCCCCACCCTTGAGCGTGTGCAGGGTGCGCATGCAGGCCGAGGCATGGGCCAGTTGTGCGGGCGCGGCCGCCCAGGCACGCAACTGTCCGGCCAGTTGCGGCAACAGCTCGAGCGCCTCCTCCTCGAAAATGGGAAACAACTCGGCATCGACCGCGTCAACGGCATCGATGTCGTCGTCCAGGTCCACCGCGACATGGCCGGCGGGCGCGTCACGCGACACCCTGACGGGCATCGCCGGAAGTTCCCTCAGCGCCATGAAATCCGAGGACTCGATGGGCTGGCGCGACGGCTTCAGGGCCGCGAATTCCGAATCCCGGGGCAAGGCCAAGGCTTGCGGCGCGGGCTGCGGCAACGCCGCCGTGGGCTCAGGCGCCGCCGCTGGCTGCACGCGCTCGGGCGCCACTTCAATGGGTTCGGCCTGGTCGAGCGCCGCAGCGTCAGCCGGCGCGGGTGCCGGCGCGTCGGCCGCCGCCGCCGCCGCTTCGAGCCGGTGCGCCGAACTGAGCTCATGCTCGGCCAATCGGGCCAGCAGCTTGGGCGACGCGCCGACCAGGAAACCGGCGGCAAACTGGTGCAGCATTCGACGAATGTCTTCGGACGCGTCGACAAACAGCCTCGCCTCGTCGGCCGTGCCCAGGCCAATGGCCTTCGATCGGCTCAGCGCATGCTCGAGCGTGCGGGCCAGGTTGGACAGGTCGGTGAACCCGACCGTCGCCGAGCTGCCGGCCAGCGAGTGCGCCAGCGCCACCGCCGCCTCGCCCACCGGGCGCTGCTGGTCCAACGCCCATTCGGCCAACTCAACGCCGAGCCGGCGCGACAACTCATCGGCCTCATACAGGTAGATGTTGAGCAGCGCAATGCCGATGCGCAGCGGGCCGATCTGGCGATACGCGTCGGCGTC
>JAYSVE010000238.1:0-2054 GCA_043718725.1 Methylibium sp. | reverse complement strand
GCGTTCGTGATCGCGGGCCTGTTTGCCGGCCTGGCGGGGGCGCTGTTCGCGTTCTCGAAGGGCAGCATTTCGCCCGACAGCCTGCATGTGGGCAAGTCGGTCGACGCGCTGGTGATGGTGCTGCTGGGCGGCGTGCAGACGCTGGCCGGCCCGGTGGTCGGCGCGGTCACGTTCACCTGGCTGCACGACACGGTGGCGCGCAACACCGACTACTGGCGCGCCATGCTGGGCGCCATCATCCTGCTGCTGGTGCTGTTGTTTCCGCAGGGCATCGCGGGGTTCGCGCGGCAACTGGCGCCGGGCCGGCGGGCCGCGCTGCCGGCGAACCCGGGCGCGGCGCCATGAGCCTTCTCAAGGTCAGCGCACTCAGCAAGTCGTTCGGGGGCATCCGGGCGGTCGATGGCGTGAGCTTCGACGTGGCCGCCGGCGAGCTGCTGGCCTTGATCGGGCCCAACGGCGCCGGCAAGACGACCACCTTCAACATGGTCAACGGCCAACTGCGGGCCGACAGTGGCTCGGTGACGCTGGCCGGGCGGGAGTTGGTGCATCGAGCCCCGCGCGAGATCTGGCGGCTGGGCGTCGGCCGCACCTTCCAGATCGCCGAGACCTTCGCGTCGCTGACGGTCGTTGAAAACGTCCAGATGGCCCTGTTGTCGGCCGACGCCCTTTTGTTCTCGATGTGGCGGCGTGCCTCGGCGCACAAGCGCGCCGAGGCGCTGGCGCTGCTGGCCCAGGTCGGCATGGGCGCGCAGGCCGACCGGCCGTGCAGCGAGCTGGCCTATGGCGACGTGAAGCGCGTCGAGTTGGCCGTCGCGTTGGCCAACGCGCCGAAGCTGCTGCTGATGGACGAGCCGACCGCCGGCATGGGGCCGCAGGAGCGCAACGCGCTGATGGCGTTGACCCGGGCGCTGGTGGTCGAGCGCGGCCTGGCGGTGCTGTTCACCGAGCACAGCATGGACGTGGTGTTCGGGTTTGCCGACCGCATCATCGTGCTGGCGCGCGGCCGGCTCATCGCCCAGGGCAGCCCGGCCGAGATTCGCGACCACCCGCTGGTGCAGGAGGTGTATTTCGGCACTGGCAAGACCTTCGAGAAGCGCGCGCCCGCCATCTTGGCGGCGCAGGACCTGTGATGGCGGGCGCGGCCGCAAATGTGCTGCTCGAAGCGCGCGGGCTCAACGCCTGGTACGGCGCCGCGCACATCCTGTTCGACGTCAACCTGGAGGTCGGGCGCGGCGAGGTGGTGGCGCTGATGGGGCGCAACGGCGCGGGCAAGTCGACCACGCTGAAGGCCCTGATGGGGCTGCTGGGCCAACGCCGTGGCACGATCCGCTTCATGGGCCATGACATCTCCAGAACCGAGCCGCACCGGGCCGCCGCGCTGGGCCTGGCCTACGTGCCCGAAGACCGGCGCATCTTCACCGACCTGACGGTGCTGGAAAACCTCGAGGTCGGCCGCCAGCCGCCGCGCCACTGGCCCGACGGGGGCAAAGCGCCGCTGTGGACGCCCGAGCGCCTGTTCAAGCTGTTCCCCAACCTGGGCGAGATGCCCGATCGGCTCGGCGCGCGGATGAGCGGCGGCGAGCAGCAGATGCTCACGGTCGCGCGCTCGCTGATGGGCAACCCGTTCGTGGTGCTGCTGGACGAACCCAGCGAGGGCGTCGCGCCGCTGATCGTCGAGCAAATGGTGGAGACCCTCAACGCGCTCAAGTTGCAAGGCGTCAGCATCCTGCTGTGCGAGCAGAACATGCACTTTGCCGAACTGGTGTCGGACCGCGCCTATGTGCTGGAGAAGGGGCAGATCCGCTTCGAGGGGACCATGGGCGAGCTGTCCGCCAACGAGCCGGTGCGCCGTGCTTACTTGAGTGTTTGAGCCTGATGAGCAACCCGCCGCCCGCCCGATTTGAACAACCCGCGTCGCTGGCGCAAGTGACCGCGCTGCTCGCCGCCGGGGGCTGGTCGTTGCTGGCCGGCGGCACCGATGTCTACCCGGCCCGGGTCGGCAAGCCCATGGTCGGCGGGTGGATCGACCTCACCCGCGTGGCCGGGCTGCGCGC
>JAYSVE010000237.1:0-4741 GCA_043718725.1 Methylibium sp. | reverse complement strand
TTCTGCATTCTTGTCTACCGCGAGTACAACTCGACGATGAGCGCTTCCTTGATGTCGGCACCGAACTCGTCGCGGTCCGGGGCCTTCTTGAAGACACCTTCAAGCTTGGTCGGGTCCACCTGAACCCAGCCAGGCATGCCGATCGACTCGGCCAGCTTGAGCGAGTCGGTGATGCGAAGCTGCTTCTTGGCCTTTTCGCGCACTGCCACCGTGTCGCCGGCCTTCACCAGAAAGGACGCGATGTTCACCACGCCGCCATTGACGGTGATGGACTTGTGCGAAACCATCTGGCGTGCTTCGGCGCGGGTCGAGCCGAAACCCATGCGGTACACGACGTTGTCCAGGCGCGACTCCAGCAACATCAGCAAGTTGGCACCGGTGTTGCCTTTGCGACGCTCGGCCTCGGCGAAGTAGCGCCGGAACTGACGCTCCAGAATGCCGTACATGCGCTTGACCTTTTGCTTCTCGCGCAATTGCAGGCCGTAGTCCGACGTGCGTGTGCCGGAAGTGCGGCCATGCTGGCCGGGTTTGCTGTCGAATTTAGCCTTGTCGCCGATCGGACGCCGCGCACTCTTCAGGAAGAGGTCGGTGCCTTCGCGGCGAGACAGCTTGGCCTTGGGTCCGAGATAACGTGCCACGTTGATTCCTTAGGTAACTGTCTGACGCAGGCGGGTTGGCGCTTGCGCGAGTCTGGCGAGTGTTGTTGTGGGCGCTCAGACGGTGGGCTTCAGGGAGACCTTGCGGCTCCAATGCAAAATCGGCGCTGCCATTGCTGACATCGCCGACAGGGAAACTTTGACCTCAAATCCGGCGGCGCTTTTGCGGACGGCAACCGTTGTGCGGCACCGGCGTCACGTCGGAGATGAGGTTGATGCGAATGCCCAGCGAGGCCAGTGCACGCACCGAGGATTCACGGCCCGGACCCGGCCCCTTGATGCGCACGTCCAGGTTCTTGATGCCCTGCTCCTGCGCCGCGCGACCCGCCACTTCAGCCGCCACCTGGGCGGCAAACGGTGTGCTCTTGCGCGAGCCCTTGAATCCCTGGCCACCACTGGAAGCCCAGGACAGGGCACTCCCCTGGCGGTCGGTGATGGTGATGATGGTGTTGTTGAAAGACGCATGCACATGGGCGATGCCGTCCGCAACGTTCTTGCGGACTTTCTTGCGCACGCGCTGGGCGGCGGTGTTGACAGGTGCTTTAGCCATGATGACCTTCTCTTAAACTTAGCCGCTCAATCTTTGCCGCTTGAACTTTGCCGCTTGAACCGGGGACGGTTCGGGGGTCATTGCTTGAAGAAGCGACCCGTGGTCACCTCTTAAAGCCACGACAAGGGGTCACTTCTTGACCACTGCGCCCGACTTGCGCGGGCCCTTGCGGGTGCGTGCATTGGTTTTGGTACGCTGGCCCCGAACCGGCAGGCCGCGACGGTGCCTAAAGCCCCGATAACAGCCCAGGTCCATCAGCCGCTTGATGTTGATCGACATCTCGCGACGCAGATCGCCTTCGATCGTCAATCGACCGATCTCCTCGCGGATCTTCTCCAGGTCGGTGTCGGTGAGGTCCTTGACCTTGCGATCGAGTGGAACGCCACTGTTGACGCAGATCTTCTGTGCCGTCGTGCGACCGATGCCGTAGATCGACGTCAAGCCGATTTCAGCGTGCTTGTGGGGCGGAATATTGATTCCTGCGATGCGTGCCATGTACGTCCTCTGTTCGCGTTGGGTCTTGATGACTGACGAATCAGCCCTGGCGCTGTTTGTGGCGCGGATCGGTACAGATCACGCGCACAACGCCCTTGCGACGGATGACCTTGCAATTCCGGCACATCTTCTTCACCGATGCTGCAACTTTCATATTCTTCTCCTCAGCCCGATGGCGGGCGCTTAGATCTTCAAACCAGTCTTGCGTCAATCAGCAAGGTGAACACACCTACTTCGCCCGGAAAACAATTCGGGCCCGACTCAAATCGTAGGGCGTCAACTCCACCGTCACCTTGTCTCCGGGGAGAATGCGGATGTAGTGCATGCGCATCTTCCCGGAGATGTGGCCGAGCACGACGTGACCATTCTCCAGCTTCACACGAAACGTCGCGTTGGGCAGATTCTCAAGAATCTCACCCTGCATCTGAATGACATCGTCTTTCGCCATGCGTGTGTTTTCGTTGTCTCTTGTCCGAACCGGTCAGCAGGGGCAGCGCGCCTTTCAGCTCGCCTTGAAATTGGCCTTCTTCAGCAGTGATTCGTACTGCTGGCTCATCACATAACTTTGCACCTGGGCCCAGAAGTCCATCGTCACCACGACGATGATCAACAGCGAGGTGCCACCAAAATAAAACGGCACGTTGTACTTGAGCACCAGGAATTCCGGCAGCAGACACACCGCGGTGATGTAGATGGCGCCGGCCAAGGTCAGCCTGGAGAGAATTCGGTCGATGTGCTTGGCGGTCTGATCACCGGGCCGGATGCCCGGGATGAAGGCACCGCTCTTCTTGAGGTTGTCAGCAGTCTCTCGACTGTTGAAGACCAGCGCGGTGTAGAAGAAGCAGAAAAACACGATCGCCGCGGCATACAGCATGACGTAAATGGGCTGCCCAGGCGACAGCAATCCCGCGAGGTCCTTCAACCAGCGCAGTCCATCACCGGTGGCGAACCAGCCCACCACGGTCGCCGGCAGCAGGATGATCGAGGACGCGAAAATCGGCGGGATCACGCCCGACATGTTCAGTTTGAGCGGCAGGTGCGAAGACTGGCCGCCGTAAACCTTGTTGCCCACTTGCCGCTTGGCATAGTTGACCAAAATCTTGCGCTGCCCGCGCTCGACGAACACCACGACGAAAGTCACCAAGCCCACCACGGCAATGATGAACAGCGAAACGATGATGCTCATGGCGCCGGTGCGAACCAGTTCGAAAAGTCCGCCGATCGCACTCGGCAAGCCCGCGGCAATGCCACCGAATATCAGGATCGAGATGCCATTGCCCAGGCCGCGTTCGGTGATCTGCTCGCCCAGCCACATCAGAAACATCGTGCCGGCCACCAGGCTGACCACCGCCGTCAGGCGGAACCCAAAGCCCGGGGCGATCACCAGGCCCGCCGTACCTTCGAGCGCCAGGGCAATGCCCAGCGACTGGAACAATGCCAGGCCCAGCGTGCCGTAGCGGGTGTACTGCGTGATCCTGCGGCGACCGGCCTCGCCTTCCTTCTTCAGCGCTTCGAGCGTCGGCACCACATAGGTCATCAACTGCATGATGATCGACGCGGAGATGTACGGCATGATGCCCAGCGCGAACACCGTAAAGCGCGACAGCGCGCCTCCGGAGAACATGTTGAACAGACTCAGGATCCCGCCTTGCTGGCCCTTGAAGAGTTGCGCCAGCTGGTTCGGATCGATACCGGGGACGGGTATGTGCGCACCGATCCGGTACACCACCAGCGCAAGCAACAAGAACACCAGCCGGCGACGCAGGTCACCAAACTTGCCGGTCTTGGCCAGTTGATTTGCGTTGGTTGCCACTGCTCGTGTTCCCAGGTCGGAGGCGGGCTGGATCAGGCGACCGAGCCGCCAGCGGCCTCGATCGCAACCTTGGCACCGGCCGTGGCGCCGACGCCCTTGAGGGCGACCACCTTGGTCAGCGTCCCGGTCTTGATCACCTTGACCACCTTGGCGAGTTCACCCACCAGGCCAGCCTGCTTCAACGTGAGGATATCGACCTCGGCAACGCCCAGACGCTCCAGGTCGTTCAGGTTGATCTCGGCATTGAATTGCAACAGGTGCGACTTGAAGCCGCGCTTGGGCAGACGCCTTTGCAGCGGCATCTGGCCGCCTTCGAAGCCGACCTTGTGGTAGCCGCCGGAGCGCGATTTTTGACCCTTGTGCCCACGGCCCGCGGTTTTTCCCAGGCCCGAACCGATGCCGCGACCGACCCGGCGTCTGGCGTGCTTGGCGCCTTGCGGCGGCTTGATGCTGTTGAGTTCCATGTCTTCTTCCTTGCGGTCAGCGCTCAGAGCACCTTGACCAGGTAGGAAACCTTGTTGATCATGCCGCGCACCGCGGGCGTGTCTTCCAGGGTCGATTCGCTGTTCAGCTTGCGCAGGCCCAGGCCGCGCACCGTCGCGCGGTGCGACTCGCGCGTGCCGTTGATGCTGCGCACCAGCTTGATTTGCACTGTCTTCTTGTCGGTCATTTCGGTTCTCCGCAAAGGCGCAAGGTCTGCGGGTTCAGTTGAAGAGCTCTTCAACCGTCAACCCGCGTTTGGCAGCTATTTCGCCCGGCGTGTTGGTCCTCTTCAACGCGTCCAGCGTCGCGCGAACCAGGTTGTAGGGGTTGGACGAACCCAGGCTCTTGCAGACGATGTCGGTCACGCCCATCACCTCGAAGACGGCTCGCATCGGACCGCCGGCGATGATGCCGTCACCCGGTTTGGCCGGTGCCATCAGGACGCGAGAAGCCCCGTGCTGCCCGATCACCTTGTGCTGGATGGTGCCGTTCTTGAGCGCCACCTTGACCAGATTTCGACGCGCCGAGTCCATCGCCTTGGTCACGGCAACCGGCACTTCCTTGGCCTTGCCCTTGCCCATGCCGATGCGCCCGTCGCCATCGCCCACCACCGTCAGGGCGGCAAAGCTGAGCGTTCGGCCTCCCTTGACCACCTTGGTGACGCGGTTGACCGCAATCATCTTTTCCTTCAGTCCGTCATCGCGACCTTCGTCTTGGACACGGGGTTGAAACTTCGCCATTTTC
>JAYSVE010000236.1:0-2056 GCA_043718725.1 Methylibium sp. | reverse complement strand
GAGATCGGACGTGACACGACGCCAATCAGCCTGCTGCGCAAGATGGTGCGCGGTGACTCGACGCTCGCGACCGTGCGCTTGCTCGAGGGGTGGACGTTTCGGCAGTTCCGAGCCGAACTCGCCAAGGCCGAGGCCCTCAAGCCCACCACGGCGAACATGAGCGATGCCCAGGTCATGGACGCCGTTGGCGCATCGGGAGAGTTCCCGGAAGGGCGCTTCTATCCCGACACCTATGCCTACAACAAGGGCAGTGCCGACCTGGCGGTATTGAAGCGCGCGCACCACGCGATGCAGACACGCCTGCATGCGGCATGGGCACAGCGTGCCGGCGACAGCCCCTTGCGCAACCCCGACGAAGCGCTCAAGCTGGCCTCCATCGTCGAGAAGGAGACCGGGGCCGCCGCGGACCGTGGGCGGGTCGCCGGTGTGTTCGCCAATCGGCTGCGCATCGGAATGCCGTTGCAAACCGACCCCACGGTCATCTACGGTTTGGGCCCCACCTTCGACGGCAACCTGCGAAAGCGCGATCTGCAAGCCGACACGCCGTACAACAGCTACACCCGAGGAGGGCTGCCCCCCACACCCATCGCGATGCCGGGCAAGGCATCACTGCTTGCCGCGGTGCGTCCCGACCCCACCAAGGCGCTCTATTTCGTTTCGAAGGGCGACGGGAGTAGCGCGTTCAGCGAAACGCTGGCCGAACACAATCGCGCCGTGAACAAATACCAACGTGGCAAGTAACCCGGCATGAAAGGCAGATTCATCAGCTTCGAGGGCATCGACGGCGCCGGCAAGTCGACGCACATCGAAGCCGTCGCGGCGCGCTTGCGCGCGTCTTGCGGCGGGGTGGTTTGCACACGCGAGCCCGGCGGCACACCGCTGGCCGAAAAGCTGCGCCACCTCGTGTTGCAACTGCCCATGGACCGGCTCACAGAGGCCCTCCTGGTGTTTGCCGCGCGGCGCGACCACCTGTCGGAAGTGATAGTTCCGGCCCTTGCACGCGGAGACACGGTGCTGTGTGATCGATTCACCGACGCCAGTTTTGCGTACCAGGGCGGTGGCCGGGGCGTCAGTACCGACGTGCTCAGTCAACTCGAAGACTGGGTGCAGGGCGCGTTGCAGCCGGACCTGACCCTGTGGTTCGATGTGGCGCCGGAACTTGCGGCGCAACGCCGCGCCGCCGCGCGGGCGCCGGATCGGTTCGAGCAGCAGGATCTGGCATTTTTCAATCGGGTCCGGGATGCCTACCGGCGCAGGATGGACGCAGCGCCGCATCGTTTTGTGCGTATCGACGCATCGGGCCCACCGGCGGCGGTGACGGCGCAGATTGCCGTGGTTCTGGAGACTCGTCTTTGAGCCAATCCGGCTTCCAGTTGCCGCTGCCTTGGCTTGCCGAGCCATTGAAGCAGGCACTTCGCACCCGACGTGCCCATGCGTTGCTCATCCAGGGCCCGCGAGGCGTCGGGCAGTTTGAACTGGCCCTGGCCCTGGCCCAGGCCTGGCTTTGTGATTCGGCCAACGAGCCATCCGCCCAGGCGCCGTGCGGCATTTGTGGCAGTTGCAAACTGATGCGTGCCCACTCGCACCCGGACCTGATGGTGTTGCTCCCGGAGGCCCTGCGCGAATCACTCGGTTGGTCTCAAGACGGGCAGGGCGATGACGGCGCGGTTGAAAGAAGCAGCAAGACCAAGCCCAGCAACGAGATCAAGGTTGAGGCGGTCCGGGCGGTGGTGGCATTTGCGCAGACGACCTCGGCCCGGGGTCGCGGCAAGGTCGCAGTGATCCATCCCGCGGAGCGGATGAACGCCATCGCCGCCAATACCCTGCTCAAGACACTTGAAGAGCCGCCTGGAGACGCGCGCTTCGTCCTCAGTTGCTCAGCGCCCGATGCGCTGCTACCGACGATTCGCAGCCGGTGCCAGGCCTTGCCTTTGATGATGCCAGGCAAGGCGCTGGCAGTGCAGTGGCTTCGCGACAAAGGCGTCGAAGGTGCCGAAGTCTTGCTGCAGGCCGCCGGGGGCCAGCCGCTGGAGGCGCTTGAATGGGCAGAGCAGGG
>JAYSVE010000235.1:0-11501 GCA_043718725.1 Methylibium sp. | reverse complement strand
CTGAACCCGGCTTGTACCCAGTAGCCGCGCACCCCGCGAACAAAAAGTTCAAGCGCGACAGGGGTTTACGTTTTGGAGGGCGCCAAAGTTCGGACTAAACGCTGATCGCCACGCCCTTGATCTGCGCAAAGACCTCCAGGCCGGGCCGCAATGCCAGGGTCCGCGCCGAATGCCGGCTGATTCGCGCCAGCAGCGCCGAGCCACCGACCGCCAGCCTGACCATCGTGTGGCCGGGCGTGTCGTCTCGCAGGTCCTGCACGGTCGCGCCGAGGATGTTCAGGATGCTGGTGTCGACGTGCCGGCTGAGCGTCAGGCTCACGTCTCGCGCCGGCACGCGCACCACGCGCCGCGCGCCGCTGCCAGCACCCGGGCCTGGCAGCAGCAATTCGCCACCGTCGAAGCCGACGCGCAACAACTGGGTGACCGGGTCGTGCGACAGCTCCACCACCGGCAGCACGGCCTGCGCGGTGTCGCCGTGGGCGAGCGGCAGGTCCAGGCGCGTCATCAGTTCCGCCGTGGGTCCGCTGGACAACACGCCGCCGTTCTGCAACAACACCAGGTGGCTCGCGAGTTGAGCCACCTCTTCCGGCGCATGGCTGACGTACAGCGCCGGGATGTCGAGTTGCGCCTGCAGGGCCAACAGGCACGGCAGCAGTTCGGCACGGCGCGCCAGGTCCAGTGATGCCAGCGGCTCGTCGAACAACAGCAGGCTCGGGCTGGCCGCCAGGGCGCGACCGATCGCCACGCGCTGGCGCTCGCCGCCGGACAGGCCGGCGGGACGGCGCTGCAACAGCGGCTCCAGCCCGAGCAAGCCGACGATGGCGTCGAAGTCGACCCGCCGCTCAAGCGCCGGCACGCGCTGGCGGGCGTATTCAAGGTTGCCGCGCACGCTCAGGTGGGCGAACAGGGCGGCGTCCTGGAACACCACCCCAAGGGCACGCCGATGGGTGGGGACAAAGATGCCGCGCGCGTCGTCCTGCCACACATCGCCGCGCACGACCAGCCGGCCGCGCGAGCGCAGCAACCCGGCGATCGCCCGCAGGCAACTGGTCTTGCCCGAGCCCGACGGCCCGAACAGCGCGCTGAAACCGCGCCCCGGCAAGCGCACATCGAAGTCCAGCGCGAAGCCAGGATGGGCCAGCGCCAATTGGATGTCGATGCCGCCGGCCGGCGTGGCGATGGCGCCGTCGTTCATGCGCGGCGCCGCGGCGGATTGAAGGTGTACAGGACCACCAGCACGACGAAGCTGAACACCAGCATCGCCGCGGCCAACCCATGCGCCTGGGTGTATTCGAGCGCCTCCACGTGGTCGTAGATTTGCACGGCGACAACCCGCGTCGCGTCCGGAATGTTGCCGCCGATCATCAGCACCACGCCAAACTCGCCGACGGTGTGGGCGAAGCCGAGCACCGCCGCGGTGATGAAGCCCGGCCTGGCCAAGGGCAGCACGACCGTGAAGAACCGGTCCCACGGCCCGGCGCGCAACGTCGCGGCCGCTTCCAGCGGCGCGTCGCCGAGCGCCTCGAATGCCTGTTGCAACGGCTGCACCACAAAGGGCGTCGAATAGAGCACCGACGCGACGACCAGCCCGGCAAACGTGAAGGGCAGCAGCCCCAGCCCCAGACCCTGGGTGATGTGCCCGATCGGGCCATTCGGTCCCATCGTGATCAACAGGTAGAAGCCCAACACCGTTGGCGGCAGGACCAGCGGCAAGGCCACGACCGCGCCCACCGCGGCGCGCAGGCGCGACCGGGTTCGCGCCAGCCACCACGCGAGCGGCGTGCCCAGCAGCAGCAGCACCGCGGTGCTCACGCCGGCCAGCCGCAGCGTGAGCCAGATCGCGCCCAGATCTTGCGCGTCCATCATGGCGGCGCCAGCGCATAGCCGAAGCCGAGCATCACGGCGCGCGCCTTGGCTCCCTTCAGGTACTGCATCAGGGCCCGCGCCGCGGGGCTGTTGCGGGCCCTCGCCAGCAGCACGGCGTCCTGGCGGATGGCGGCGTGCAGGCTGGCCGGAACCTGCCACAAAGACCCGCTGGTCAGCCGCCCGTCCCGCCACACCTGCGCCAGCGCGACAAAGCCGAGTTCGGCATTGCCGGTGGCGACGAACTGGTGCGCCTGGGCGATGCTTTCACCCTGCACAAAGCGCGGGCGCAAGGTGTCCAGCAGTCCCATGGCCTTCAACGCCTCGACCGCCGCGGCGCCATAGGGCGCGGTCTTCGGGTTGGCCAGCGCCAGGTGCCGGAAGGCGCCGCCGCGCAACACCGCGCCCTGGTCGTCGACCAGCCCGGGCTGCGCCGACCAGAGCACCAGCCGCCCGATGGCATAGGTGAACTGGCTGCCCGCCACCGCCGCCGAATCAGCCACCAGCCGGGCGGGCGTTTGCGCGTCGGCCGCCAGCAGCACGTCGAACGGCGCGCCGTGAACGATCTGGGCGTAGAACTTTCCCGTCGCGCCCACGCTGAGCAGCGCCTTGTGGCCGGTGTCCCTTTCGAATTCGGCCGCGACCCGCTGCATCGCCGGTGCGAAGTTCGCCGCCACCGCCACCCGCACCGGATCGGCCTGCGCCGCGCCGGCGATGGCCCACAGCGCCAGCCACTGGACGGCCCGCTGGAATGGGCGGAGCAGCTTGCGGAGCATGGGCCGCGCAGCGCTCAATCCAGCGCCACCAGGATCACGCTGGAGGCCTTGAACAACGCACAGGCAGGCTTGCCCTTGGCCAGGCCGAGGCGCTCCAGGCTGGCGCGCGTCACACCCGCGGTCACGCTGCGCCCGTGCGCCAACGCCAGCGTCACCTCGGCGCTGATGGGCCCGGTGACGACGCGACTGACGGTCCCGCTGAGGTGGTTGCGCGCGCTGGTGAGCACGCCCTCGCCCACGCCCAGCAGAACCGACGACGCCTTGACCAGCGCCAGCACCGGCGCGCCCACCGCCAGGCCCAGGCCGCGGGCACTGTCGCGCGTGACGCCGGCGGCGATGCGGGTTTGCGCGTCCAGCGCGACGACGACCTCGGCGCCCAAGCGGCTCGTCTGCAGCCGCTCGACCCGCCCGACAAACTGGTTGCGTGCGCTGGTGCGCAGCGCCAGGTGGCGCAACTGCCATTGCAATTGGCGCGCCTGCGGCACCGGCTCGTCGCCGTGTTGGGCAAGCTGCGGCCGGAGCCGGTTCAACGCGCCCTGGTGTTCATGCTCCAGCGCGCGGAAGGTGGCGATCAGGCGGCGCCCGGCGTCGGTCAAGCTGGTGCCGCCACCCTGGCGGCCGCCGCTGCTGCGCACCACCAACACCTGCTCCGACAAGTTGTTCATCGCCTCGATCGCGTCCCATGCGGCCTTGTACGACATCGGCAGCGCCTTGGCCGCGCGCGTGATCGAACCCTGGGCGGCAATCGCTTCGAGCAGGCGGATGCGGCGCTCGCCCGCCAGCAGGCCGCCGGGCGTGTCCAGGCTGAGGCGGCCCAGCAGCGCGGGGTGAGCGGGGGCGGGAGCGGTCTTCTTTTTCAATATAGCGAACTATATAACATCAGTTTGACGGGCTTGCGGCATCATGCCGAAATGGCTTTGACGATTCTCAGCATCAACATTGGCCGGGCCTGCCCGGTCGACATCTCTGGCCGGCGCGTCATGACGGCCATCGGCAAACGCTCCGTGTCCGGCGCCGTTGCGGTGGGACCGCTGGGGCTGGCGGGCGATGAGCAGGCCGACCTGTCGGTGCACGGCGGCCTGAGCAAGGCGGTCTATGCCTATCCGCACGAGCACTATGCGTTCTGGCAGACGGTCCGGGCGCAGGCCGGTGTGAGCCTGTGGGACGACGCGCTGCCACCGGGCTCGCTGGGTGAAAACCTCAGCGTGTGCGGGCTGCTCGAAAACCAGGCCTGGATCGGCGACGTGTTGCGCTTCGCCGATTGCGAACTGGCCGTCAGCGAGCCGCGCTTTCCTTGCTTCAAATTCAATGCGGCGATGGGGTTCAACCAGGCGAGCCAGTTGATGTCGGCCAATGCGTGGTGTGGCTTCTACCTCGCGGTTCGGGTGCCCGGCCAACTCCGCGCCGGCGAAGCGTTCGAGCTTTTGCCGGGGCCGCGCGAGGTCGGTATCACGGAACTGTTTCGCGCGCGTGTGGCGGGGCAACGACGCTGAAGTGGGTTTGTCGGTGGCGCTGGGATCGCGGCGCGCCGCGCCAGGCCAGTCGCCTGGACAGGCGTTACAGTCCGGCGCTCGGCAGGAATGCCGACCCTTCAGACTTTTGAAACCTTTACAGGAGCCACCATGAGCCTCATCAGTTTCTTCAAGGAAGCCGGAGAAAAATTGTTCGGCCACAAGGACACCGAAGCCGCCGCGCAAAAGGCCCAGGCCGCGCCCGACGACGCGGCGCTCCAGGCGCGCCTGGCGGACGCCAACCAGACGGCCGCCAATGCCATCGTGGCCTACATCGGCACCCAGAACCTCAGCGCCGAGGGCCTGGACGTGGCCTTTGACGGCGCCAGCGGCAGCGTCACCGTCGCCGGCCTGGCGGCCGACCAGGCCACCAAGGAGAAGATCGTCCTGTGCTGCGGCAATGTCAGCGGCGTGACCAGCGTCAATGACCTGCTCACCGTCGCCGAGCCGGCCGACGAGTCGCGCTACTACACAGTGGTGCGCGGCGACACCTTGTCGGCCATTGCCAAGTCGCAGTACGGCAACGCCACGGCCTACATGAAGATCTTCGAGGCCAACAAGCCGATGCTGTCGCATCCCGACAAGATCTACCCGGGCCAGCTGCTGCGCATTCCGGCCTGACCCCACGGCGTTGACCGGAGCCGGTGCGACCCGATGCTCGCCTACCGCCACGCCTTCCATGCGGGCAACCATGCCGATGTGCTCAAGCACACGGTGTTGAGCCTGGTGCTGCGCTACATGAACAGCAAGCCCAAACCGTACCGGCTGGTCGACACCCATGCCGGCGCGGGAGGTTATTCGCTGGAAGGCCGCTTCGCGCAGAAGAAGGGTGAGTACGAGCAGGGCATCGCGCGGCTGTGGTCGCGCGACGACCTGCCCGCAGCGGTGGCCGACTATGTCGCGCGCGTCAAGCAGTTCAACCCCGATGGCCGGCTTGAACAGTACCCCGGCTCGCCGGCTTTCGCGCAGATGCTGCTGCGGTCGCAAGACCAGTTGCGGCTGTTCGAGATGCACCCGACCGACCATCGGATCCTGCAGTCCTACCTGGGCGGCGTCAAAGGCGCCGAGGTCTACGACACCGACGGCTTCAACGGCCTCAAGGGCCAGGTGCCGCCGTCCTCGCGCCGCGCCGTGGTGCTGATGGACCCGAGCTACGAAGGCCACGGCGACTACAGCCGCGTGGTTGCCTCGCTGCGCGAAGCGATCACCCGATTTGCCGACGGCGTGTACATGGTGTGGTACCCGCAAGTCACCAAACTCGAAGCCGCGCGCTTGCCCAAACGCCTTGAAAGCCTGGCGCCCAAGGGCTGGTTGCATGCGCGGCTGACGGTGCAGCAGCCCGACAGCCAGGGCTTCGGCCTGGCCGGCAGCGGCATGTTCATCCTCAACCCGCCCCACACCTTGCACGCGCAATTGCTGGAGGTGCTGCCCTACCTGACCGACGTGCTGGGCCAGTACGACGGCGCCAACTTCCTGCTCGAACAGCGCGCCGGCTGAGCGTCGCGCAGGCGCCCCCGCACGAGCGTGACGCAGGGCTCGCCGACGCCGGCCCGATCAAGATCGACATGGCTGCAAAGGGCGTTGCCCGGCGCCGAACAGACTCAGGAAACAGGGGTCGCGTCGCGCTTGAGATCGCGGAACGCCGCGAACAGCCACGAGCGCATGCCCACCACCAGGGTGTAGGGGCGCTTCTGATCGCTGTGCAGCTTCTGGTCGGCCAGGTGCTGTTGCGCGAAATCCTGCCCGACACGCTGCAGCCGCTCGACGAAGCTGGCCGCCAGGCCCTTGCTGATCTGGCCGTGCACCAGCATCAGCATTTCGCCCTCGCCGTCGAAGCCGCCACTGTAGTAGTCGGCCGCGACATGCTTGCGAAAGTAATCCATCGCCGGGCCGTTGGGGCGCCAGCGAAACCCCTTGGCGACCTTCAACCGATAGCGGTTCAGCGGGCGCAGTTCGATGAAGCCCAGGTGGTCGAGCTGCACCAGGTACTTCACGCACTCGGCGTCGGTCAGCCGGTAGGTGCCGGTCATCTGGTCGAAGGTCCATTGGCTCAGGCAGCAAATGGCCAGCAGCAGCAGCTTGCGGTCGCCGACCACGGCCCGCTCTTGCTCCAGCGTCAGCTCGCGGCGCAACGGCTGCGCGTCGGCCACCTTGCGGGCCAGTTCGGCGAAATCCATCTTCAGCACCCGCAACACATCGTCGATGCGCGACAGCGGCATGTCGGCCTTGGCGAACACCCGCTTGATGCTCGACTCGGCGAGGTTCAGGTGGCCGGCCAGCTCGGCGTAAGTGATGCCCGCGGCTTTCAGTTCCGCTTTCAGCGCGGTGACCAGGGCTAACGTGGTGCTCATAAAAAAACCTCCGTGCTTCGCACTGCGGTATTCGCCTTGGGGACTGAGGCCCGACACAAACAGTCCCTGCGGACTGTTTGTCGCGTGCCGAAGGGCGCCGGCCTCTGGCCGACGGCGGCCCAGCGGCTCATCGCAATCTCCCCCAAAAAGTACCGTGAGAAGATACCAAACCAGCTGATTTTCGCAACCCTCCTTGGAGGGATTGATACCCATTGTCGCGACACTGAAGATGTCCCTGCGTCCAACAACTTCACGAGAACACTTTTTCATGCAACCTACCCCCATCCGCCGCGACACCCGAGCCTGGAAGATGCAGGTCTGGATTTCGTTTGGACTCTCCGTCTCGATGTGCGCCATCGGCCTGGCCTACCTGCCGGGCCAGGACCTCTACCGCGCGTTCATGGTGATGGGCTATGTGTTTTGCATGTCCACCGCGTTCGCGCTGGCCAAGTTCGTGCGCGACAACGAAGTCCGCAAGAACGACACGCCCATGTGGGCCATGGTGGTGTGGGCCGGCTTCGCGCTGGCGATGGCGCTCACTGGCTGGGGCCTGTGGCGCATGGAGCTGAACCCCACCTACAAGGCGTTCCTGGGCGTTTGCTGGTTGTTCCTGATCTCCACCGTCTTCACGCTGGCCAAAACCCTGCGCGATGCGCATGAAGCCGACCTGGCCGAAGCGCGCCGCGACGGCTTGTCGACGCGCACGTCGCGTGACAACGAGACCGCCTGAACCGCTTGCCACCTCAAGGACAGTCGCCATGAACTCAACTCTCTTTCGCCCGCGCGCCGCTCGTCACACCCTGCTGGCCGCCATGCTGGCGCTACAGTCCCTGGGCAGCGCGGTCCAGGCCCACGGCAACGCCTCCGAGGCCAGCGTGCTGTCGACCTTGCCGATCGCAGTGTCGGTGGCGGCGCCGGTGATGTTGCTGTCCGCCGGGGCGATGCTCAGCGTGGCGGCCGTCGAGGCCACCAGCGTCGGCACCGTGTGGGTGCTGGAGCGCGCCTCCGACGGCGCGCGCGCCAGCATCAAACTCGGCGCCCAGGCGGCGGGCGGTCTGTCGGTGGCGGCGGGCACGGCCGTGCTGGTCACCGCCATGAGCACCGGCTGGGTGTTGTCGGCGGCCGGCCAGGCGATTGCCTTTGTCCCGAACGCCATCGGCGCGGCGCTGTTGCACAACGAACGCGTGACGCGATGAGCCGTGCGGCGCTGCTGGTCGGGCTGATGCTGTGGGTCGCCACCCAGGCACAGGCCGGCCGGACGTGCGAAAACAAGCCGCCCACCGTCGCCGCCCTGCAGCGCTCGCTCGGGCTGGCCGAGCGCACCGCCGCCAGGCTGGACGCCAGCGGCGCCCAGGTGGTGGTGTTGGCCCGCGCCGGACAAGACCTGAGTGCCTACGGCCTGCGCTATTCGCACCTCGGCCTGGCCTACCGTGAGAGCTCGGCCACGCCCGACGCCAAACCGACACCCGGCATCTGGCGCGTCGTCCACAAGCTGAACCAGTGCGGCACGGCGCAGGCCGCCGTTTACCGTCAAGGCCTGGGCGAATTCTTTCTCGACGACCTGTTCGACTACGAAGCCGCCTGGGTGGTGCTGGCGCCTGACGTGCAGGCGCGCCTGTTGACCTTGCTGCGCGACAACGCCGCACTGGCCACCCTGCACACGCCGGCCTACAGCATGGTGGCCTACCCGTGGGCGCAGACCTACCAGCAGTCCAACCAGTGGGCGCTCGAAACCCTGGCGATGGCGCAAGACCCGGCCGCGGTCAATCGCGAGCGTGCGCAGGCCTGGCTCAGGCTGAGGGCCTATGAGCCGACCACCCTGAAGATCTCGGCGATCAAGCGCCTGGGTGCCCGCGCCACGGCGGCCAATGTGGCGTTCGACGACCACCCGAACGAGAAGCGTTTCAGCGACCGCATTGAAACCGTTACCGTCGATTCGGTTTTCGTGTGGTTGGCCCGCAGCGGCCTGGGATCTGTCGTTCAAGTGCTACGCTGAAGCCTGCGGCCGGGCCGTCCGCCCTTCCGCAGGCGTGGACATGCGGCGAGAATGCGGGCCCATGAACAGCGAGATGTTCGAGTCCACCCTGCCATTCGGCGAGCCGAGCCTGATGCGCGCCAGCGCCTATCGCCGCTACCTGGATCAGAAGGAGGCCGACGCTGCGCCAACTGGCATCAGCACGCGCATCTCATCGCTCAGCCCTTCGCTGCGCGCCGATCTCTTGCGCTTCGAACTGGACGGCACCGGGTCCGAGGCGGTCGAAGTATTGGCCGCCTGCATGCGCCACAGCAAGCGCGTGACGATTCATTTCCAGTGCGGCGCCATCGTCATCCCGCTCACCGTCTTTCCGCATGAGCGGCTGGTGCATTGCCCGATGGACATGGACGAGCTGGTGGCCCATCACCTGCCGGAGTTGCGCGTGATGTACGTGGAGCCGGCCATGCTGCCCGCTCCGCTCGACGACGCCGTTGGCCCGGGCGGACACAGCCCCCAACACCATCCGCTGGCGCCCTTGCTGTGGAACCTGGCGCTGCGCGGCCTGCGCAGCGAATTGCTGCCCGAAATCGCCGGCCCGGCCTCGTACCGTGTGGCGCCGGCGCTGGACATCGGCCGCCTGCCGGCACCGCCCGTCCTGCTGGAGATGATTTACCGGCTGCGCGAGCAGAGTGTCCATTTGCGCGAATTGTCCGAATGGCCCGGCATGAACCGCGATCGGGCGATCCGGCTGCTCAACGCGCTGTACCTGCAAGCCGGCCTGATCGTCAGCCGCTCCCACCCGGACGCCATCAGCGAGAAGTGGTTCGGCGGCGAGCCGCGCTGATCGCGGCTCAGATCCCGCCAAGCGTTTCCCAGCGTTCCAGCGCCGTCAGCAATTCATCGTCGATACGGGCGTGACGCGCCTGTGCCTGGGCGGCTCGCGAGGGGTCGGTGCTGTACAGACTGGCGTCGGCGAGCGACTGGGCGAGGGTCTTCTGTTCGGCTTCGAGGGTCTCGATGCGCGTCGGCAGTTCATCCAGCTCGCGTTGCTCCTTGTAGCTCAGCTTGCGCGGCTTGACGGCCGGCGGTGCGCTCGACTTTGCGGCCGCGGCGACGGGCCTGGGCTTGTCGCCTGCGGCCGCGCGCGTGGCCTGCTCGCGCAGCGCCAGCGCCCGCTCGCGCTGGAGCTTCCAGTCTTCATAGCCGCCTTCGTATTCGCGCCACAGGCCGGGCGACTCTTCGCCTTCCCAGGCGATCGTGCTGGTGACGACGTTGTCGAGAAAACGCCGGTCGTGGCTGACCAGGAACACCGTGCCGGCGTAACCCTGCAGCAGATCTTCGAGCAACTCCAGCGTGTCGATGTCGAGGTCGTTGGTGGGCTCGTCGAGCACCAGCACATTGGCCGGCAGCGCGAACAGGCGCGCCAGCAGCACCCGGTTGCGCTCGCCGCCGCTGAGGGTGCGCACCGGCGAATTGGCGCGCGCCGGTGAAAACAGAAAGTCGTTCAGGTAGCTCATCACATGCTTGCGCTGGCCGGCGAACTCGACCCATTCGCTGCCCGGGCTGATGGTGTCGGCCAGCGTCGCGTCGAGGTCGAGCCTGCTGCGCATCTGGTCGAAGTACGCGACTTCGAGCCGCGCGCCCTGGCGCACCTTGCCCGAGGTCGGCTGCAGCTCGCCGAGGATGAGCTTGAGCAAGGTCGTCTTGCCGGCGCCATTGGGCCCGATCAGCCCGACCTTGTCGCCGCGCAGGATGGTGGCGTTGAAGTCCTTGACGATGAGTTTTTCACCAAAGCGCATGCCCACGTCGCGCAGCTCGGCAACGAGCTTGCCGCTGGGGGTGCCGGAGTCGATCTCCAGGCGCACCTGGCCCAACGAGTCGCGCCGCGCCAGGCGCTGCGAGCGCAGCACATCGAGCCGCTGGATGCGCGCCACGCTGCGCGTGCGGCGCGCCTCGACCCCTTTGCGAACCCACACCTCTTCTTGCGCGAGCAGCTTGTCGGCGCGCGCATTGGCCAACGCATCGGACGCCAGTTGCTCCTCCTTCATGCGCTCGTAGGCGCTGAAGTTGCCGGGGTAGCCGCGGATGATGCCGCGGTCGAGTTCGACGATGCGGGTGGCCACCGCGTCGAGGAACGCGCGGTCGTGGGTGATCAACATCAGGCTGCCCTTGAAGCCGCGCAACAGCTCTTCGAGCCAGGCGATCGAGTCCAGGTCGAGGTGGTTGGTGGGCTCGTCCAGCAACAGCACATCGGGCACCGCCACCAGCGCCTGCGCCAGCGCGACGCGCTTCTTCGTGCCGCCGGACAGCTCGCCGATCGGGCGCTCGCCGTCCAGGTGAAGCTGGTGCAGCGTGGTGTCCACGCGCTGCTCCCAGTTCCAGGCGTCCAGCGCCTCGATGCGGGTCTGGAGAGCGTCCAGGTCCACGCCTTCGGCGTGTTCCTCATATTGATGGCGCATCGACCTGGCCTCGGCAACGCCAACGCTGACGACCTCGAAGACGCTGTGCCCGGCCTCGAAGACCGGCTCCTGAGGCACGTAGCGGATGCGCAGGTTCTGCGTCAGTTGCAACAGGCCGTCGTCGAGTTTTTCGAGGCCGGCGATGATCTTCAGCAGCGAGGACTTGCCCGCGCCATTGCGCCCGATCAGGCCCAGGCGCTCACCGGCCTCCAGGGACAACGCGGCGCCGTCGAGCAGGGCGACATGACCGAAAGCGAGGTGGGCATTGGAGAGCGAGAGGACGGCCATCCGGGCGCGGCTTCAGTGAAAAACCGGTTTGTCTTGCGGGTCCTGCTCGAACTCCTGGTGCGCGACATCCAGCGCGCCGGCGCGGTGCGCGACCGC
This sequence comes from Methylibium sp., assembly GCA_043718725.1. Classification (GTDB taxonomy): domain Bacteria; phylum Pseudomonadota; class Gammaproteobacteria; order Burkholderiales; family Burkholderiaceae_C; genus LGRD01. The sequence continues at coordinate 182 of JAYSVE010000235.1, read as the reverse complement.
CGGGTCGCCCTTGTGGATGATTGTGAAACCAGCGGGTCCGTCCTCGACGGTGCGCTGGCAGATGGGACAGTTGTAGCGCATGGTTTGGCGCTCGGCCAGCAGTTCGGTCTGCATGCGATGAAATTCGTAGGGCTTCATGTTCGCGTCCCTCAAAAAGGGTTCCATGCGGGGATTGCATTGGG
>JAYSVE010000234.1:0-2059 GCA_043718725.1 Methylibium sp. | reverse complement strand
TGGCGATGATGCAGGACTACATGCTGCCCAAGCGCGTGATGAGCTGGAAGGAAGCCTGGGAGATGTATGCCGAGGCCAGCGGCGGCGCCTTGTTCAAGGACCTGGCGCGTTACGGCATCCGCGAACCCAAGGGCTGGAAGGACGCCTGCGAAGGCAAGGACCACATCAGCCACCAGGCCTGGAACACTTTCTACACCTACAACGCCGCAGCCGCGTTCCACACCTGGGTGCCCGAGCAGGACGAAATGCAATGGCTGGCCGAAAAGTACCCGGCGAGCTTCGACGCGCTGTACCGCCCGAGGCTCGAACACTGCCGAGAACAGCAGGCCAAAGGCAAGCGCTTCTACAACAAGACGTTGCCGATGCTGTGCAACACCTGCCAGATCCCGATGCTGTTCACCGAGCCGGGCGACGCCACGCGCATCTGCTACCGCGAGTCCGACCACCGCGGCGACAAGCACCACTTCTGCAGCGACCACTGCAAAGAGATCTTCGACCACGAGCCCGAAAAGTACGTGCAGTCCTGGCTGCCGGTGCACCAGATCTACCAGGGAAACTGCTTCAAGCCCGGCACCGATCCGACCCAACCCGGCTTCGACCCGCTGGCCGCCGTGCTCGACTACTACGAGCTGAACGCCGGGCGCGACAACTTCGACTTCGAGGGTTCCGAGGATCAAAAGAACTTCAACACCTGGCGCGGCGATGCGGTGCATGGAGCACAAGAATGAGCGTCGTCGCGATCGGGCCGTACTCCTTTGCGCCGGCCGATGCGCGCGAGAACTTTCCCGCCCCGCTGCTGTACATCGGCTGGGACGACCACCTGTTGTTCTGCGCGCCGGTGTGCCTGCCGTTGCCGGCCGACACGCCGTTCGACGCGTTGACCAGCACGGTGCTGCCCGGCGTCTACGGCGAGCACCCGGACTTCGCGCGCATCGCGTGGCCGCAAACGCAGTGGTTCAAGTCGGGCAAGCCGTGGGCGCCCGACCCGGCCAAGACGCTGGCCGAGAACGGCCTGAAGCACAAAGACGTGATCCGCTTTCGCACGCCGGGCCTGACCGGCATCAAGGGTTCGCACAGTTGACGGGTACCGCCGCTGCGGGGAAACGCCCCGCCCGCAGCGCAGACGACTGGCTCGGGGCCATCAAGAGACGGAGACAGACTCGATGAATCGCAAACAATTCGCCATCGCAGCCTTCGCGCTTGCAGCGACAGCAAGCGTGCAAGCGCAAGACAAGTGCGGCCTGTCCAACGGCAAGAAGGCCAGCGGCGAGCCGATCCAGATCGGCGCCATCGTCGGCAAGACCGGCCCCGAGGACTTTTCGTCGTCGGCGCGCGCGGCCGATGCGTACTTCAAGTGCGTCAACGCCAACGGCGGCATCAACGGCCGGCCGATCGCCTACACGATCCAGGACGACACCTGGAACCCGGAGGTCGCTTCGCAGGCCGCGTCCAAGCTGGTGAAAGACACCAAGGTTGTCGGCATGGTCGGCTCGTCGAGCTTTGTCGAATGCGGCGCCAACAACAAGCTCTATGAAGCCGAGGGCGTGGCCGTGATCTCCGGCGTGGGCGTGCCGCGCGCCTGCTTCTTCGGCAAGAACTATGTGTCGTTCAACTCCGGCCCGCGCCAGAGCACGGTGGGCGCCGCGCAGTACATCGTCGAGACCCACAAGCTCAAGAGCATCACCTGCGTGGCGCCGGGCATCCCGGGCTTCGGCGACTGGGTCTGCGGCGGTGTCGAAAGCTATGGCAAGACCAGCGGCATTCCGGTCAAGACGGTAATCTTCGATCCGGGCCAGCTCGACGGCAACGCCATCGCGCTGCAAATCGCCGCCGCCAAGGGCGAAGGCGTGGTGCTGGGCATGCCGCGCGGCATGATGCTGCCGATCCTCACCGCGGCCGAGCAGCAAGACCTGGGCAAGGGCATGAAGTGGGGCCTGCCGACCAGCGCCTACCACGCCGAGATGCCCAAGGCAGTGGGCAAGTACTGGCAGGACAAGGCCTTCGTTCACATGGAGCTGCAACCCATGGACGCCAACACGCCCGACATGAAGAACTGGAA
>JAYSVE010000233.1:0-4748 GCA_043718725.1 Methylibium sp. | reverse complement strand
CGGGGCCGGCGCCGATCACGATGACGTCGAAGGTGTTGCTCATGGTCAGGGGCCAAGCATCAGATGTCAAAGAGCAGGCGCGCCGGGTCTTCCAGCGCCTCCTTCATGGCGACCAGGCCCAGCACGGCCTCGCGGCCGTCGATGATGCGGTGGTCGTAGGACATGGCGAGGTAATTCATCGGGCGGACCACGATCGCGCCGTTTTCGACCACCGCGCGGTCCTTGGTGGCATGCACGCCCAGAATGGCCGCCTGCGGCGGATTGATGATGGGTGTGGACAGCATCGAGCCGAACACGCCGCCATTGGAGATGGAAAACGTGCCGCCGGTCAGGTCGTCGAGCGACAACTTGCCTTCTTTTGCCTTGCTGCCGAATTCAGCGATCTTCTTCTCGATGTCGGCAAAGCTCATCTGGTCGGCGTTGCGCAAAATGGGCACCACGAGGCCGCGCGGCGAACCGACGGCAATGCCGATGTCGAAGTAGCCGTGGTAGACGATGTCGGCCCCATCGACACTGGCATTGATCACCGGGTACTTCTTCAGCGCGGCCACCGCGGCCTTCACGAAGAAGCTCATGAAGCCGATCTTGACGCCGTGTTCCTTTTCGAACTTCTCCTGGAAGCGCTTGCGCATTTCCATCACTGGGGCCATGTTGACTTCGTTGAACGTGGTCAGGATGGCGTTGCTGGCTTGTGATTGCAGCAGCCGCTCGGCCACCCGCGCGCGCAGCCGGCTCATCGGCACCCGCTGCTCGGGGCGCTCGCCCAGCTTTGCGGCCACGGGCGCGGCAACCGGGGGCAGTGCCCTGGCCACCGCCGGCGCCGGGGTGGCGACCGGGGTGAGTAAAGGCACGGCAATCGCCTTGATCGCACCCTCCAGCGCACCCAGAACATCGCCCTTGGTGACGCGGCCGTCTTTGCCGGTGCCGGGGACCGAGCCTGCGGCGAGCTGGTGGTCGGCCATCAACTTGGCCGCGGCGGGCATGGCCACACCGGCCGAGGCGCCGGACGCCGCGGCACCCGCCGTCGGCGTGGCCGCGGCCTGCGGCACCGGCTGAACCGGCAACGGGCTGACCTGAACAGTGCCTTCGGTGTCGATCTTGGCGATGACCTCGTCGCCCACGCAACTCTCGCCGTCGTTCTTGACGATCTGGGCCATCACGCCGGCCGCGGGCGCAGGCACTTCGAGAACCACCTTGTCGGTCTCGATCTCGACCAGGATTTCGTCCATCAGCACCGCCTCTCCGGGCCTCTTTTTCCACTGCAGCAGCGTGGCTTCGGCCACCGACTCGGAGAGTTGCGGAACCTTGATTTCTACGATTGCCATTTGCTTGCTTTCTTCTGGATTCAACCGCGCCACGGCGATTGCGCCGCGGGCATCGGCTTCAGGGCCTGGCATTCGCGGCATGCGCTGTGGCGCCGCCATGCCCGGGCGTTGGACTACTTGCTCAGGATGAAGCCCTTGAGCTTGCCGAAGGCCTGCTCCAGCAGGGCCCGTTGCTGCTCCTGGTGCAGATGGGCATAACCCACCGCGGGGGATGCCGAAGCCGGCCTTCCGGCGTAGCCCAGCTTTTGTCCGTCGGCCATGTTCTCGTGGATGTAGTGCTGCACGAAGAACCAGGCGCCCTGATTCTGCGGTTCGTCCTGGCACCAGACCACGTCGCCCAGGTTGGCGTACTTCTTGATTTCCGCAGCGAAGGTCTTGTGCGGAAAGGGGTAGAGCTGCTCCACCCGAACAATCGCCACGTCGGTCTTCTTGTTCTCGGTGCGGGCCTTGACCAGGTCGTAGTACACCTTGCCCGAACAGGCGATGACGCGCTTGACCTTGTCGGCATTCACCTCGGGGTTGACTTCGCCAATCACCGTCTTGAACTCGCCCTTGGTGAAGTCCGACAACGGCGAGCCCGCGTCCTTGGCGCGCAGCAGCGACTTCGGCGTCATCAGCACCAGCGGCTTGCGGAACATGCGCACCATTTGCCGGCGCAACACGTGGAAGATCTGGCTTGCCGACGTGGGCTGCACGATCTGCATGTTGTTGTCGGCGGCGAGTTGCATGAAGCGCTCAAGCCGGGCCGAACTGTGCTCGGGGCCCTGCCCTTCGTAGCCGTGCGGCAGCATCAAGGTGATGCCGTTGGCGCGGCCCCACTTCACCTCGCCGGAGGCGATGAACTGGTCGATCACCACCTGCGCGCCGTTGGCAAAGTCACCGAACTGCGCTTCCCAGATGACCAGCGTGTTGGGTTCGGCCGAGGCGTAGCCGTACTCGAATCCGAGCACCGCTTCTTCCGACAGCAGCGAGTCGATCACCACGAATGGCGCCTGGCCCGCGGCCACATGCTGCAGCGGGGTGTAGGTGCCCTCGTCCCACTTTTCGCGGTTCTGGTCGTGCAACACCGAGTGGCGGTGCGTGAAGGTGCCGCGCCCGCAGTCCTCGCCGGACAGGCGCACCGCGTAGCCGCTGGCCACGAGCGACGCGTACGCGAGATGCTCGCCCATGCCCCAGTCGACATTGATCTCGCCTCGGCCCATGGCCGCGCGATCGGCGAGCACCTTCTCCACCAACGAATGGGCTTTGAACTGGGGCGGCAGCGTGGTCACCTTTTCGGCCAACCGCCGGATCTCGGCCAAAGGCAACGCGGTGTCGGCGGCGTCGGTCCACTTCTTGCCGAGGAAGGGCGACCAGTCGACCGCGTACTTGCTCTTGAAGTTGGTCAACACCGGATCGACCGTGTGCTTGCCGGCGTCCATCGCCGCGCGCAGGCTCTTGACCATGGCGTCGGGTGCTTCGGCCGGCAACGTGCCCTGGGCCACGAGCTTGTCGCCGTACAGCCGGCGCGTGCCGGGGTGCTGGGCAATCTTCTTGTACATCAGCGGTTGGGTCAGGGCCGGCGTGTCCTGCTCGTTGTGGCCCAGTTTGCGGAAGCAGACGATGTCGACCACCACGTCCTTGTGAAACTCCTGCCGGTAGTCGAGCGCGATCTGCGTGGCCAGCACCACCGCCTCGGGGTCGTCGCCGTTGACGTGCAGCACTGGCGCCTCGATCATCTTGACGACGTCGGTGCAGTAAAGCGTGGAGCGGGTGTCGCGCGGGTCCGAGGTGGTGAAGCCGATCTGGTTGTTGATCACCAGGTGCACCGTGCCGCCGGTGAAGTAGCCGCGCGTCTGCGCCAGCGCCAGCGTTTCCATCACCACGCCCTGCCCGGCAAACGCGGCGTCACCATGGACGATGATGGGCAGCACCGATTCGCCTTGCGCGTCACCGCGCCGGTCCTGGCGCGCCTTGACCGAGCCCTCGACCACCGGGTTGACGATCTCCAGGTGCGAAGGGTTGAAGGCCAGGCTCAGGTGCACCGGTCCGCCCGGCGTGGTCACGTCGCTGGAGAAGCCCTGGTGGTATTTGACGTCACCGGACGGCAGGTTCTCGGGCGCGGTGTGGTCGAACTCGGCAAACAGATCGGCGGGCATCTTGCGCAGCGTGTTGACCAGCACGTTGAGCCGGCCCCGGTGGGCCATGCCGATGACGATTTCCTGGACGCCCTTGCGGCCCGCGCGTTGCACCAGTTCGTCCATCGATGCGATGAAACTTTCGCCGCCTTCCAGGGAGAAGCGCTTTTGCCCGACGTACTTGGTGTGCAGGTAGCGCTCCAGCCCTTCAGCCGCCGTCAGCCGGCCGAGGATGTGGCGCTTTTCCTCGACCGTGAAGTTGGGCTTGGAGAGAATGCTTTCCAGGCGCTGTTGCCACCAGCGCTTTTCAGCCGGTTCGGTCACGTGCATGTACTCGGCGCCGATCGAGCCGCAATAGGTCTCGCGCAGCGCCCGCACGATCTCGCGCAGCGTCATGTTGTCGGTTGACGTGAAGTAGGTGTTCGTGGCGCTGAACACGATGTCCATGTCGGACTCGCTGAGGTCGTAAAACGCCGGCTCCAACTCGGGAATCTTCGGACGCTCCTGGCGCTTGAGCGGGTCGAGGTCGGCCCAGCGCGAACCCAGGAATCGATAGGCCGCGATCAACGACTGGACATGAACCTGCTTGCGCGCCACCGCCAGATCGGCGCTGGTGGACTTGTTTCCGAAAGCGTTGGCCTTGGCACGCTGGGCGAAGGATTCAACCACCGGCGCATGGGCCACGTCGCGCGCGGTCGAGCCGTCGGAGGCGGGAACATTCTGCAAGGCGTCGAAGTAGGCGCGCCAGTTGTCGGCCACCGAGCCGGGGTTGTCGAGGTAGGCCTCGTACATCTCCTCGACGTAGGGAGCATTGCCCCCGAACAGGTACGAATTCGCCCTGGATTGCTGCATCATGTTGCGCTCACCTTTGGCGCCGGCTTCCGGCACTTCGATGGGTTGAAAAACCTTCCGCGACACGGCTTGACCGATTGGCGGACCAGCGACCCGCCGATGCTCCACGAGCACAGGCGGCGGGAAGGACAAAAAAACTTTGTCGCTGACTCTAACACCCGGGAGCGCGCCGATCGGCATTGAATGCGCGCTGCCACCGGGGCTTGCGCCGAAGTGCTCGATCCCGGGTTCAGGGTGGCCGGCGAACGGCCTCAACCCGCCTCGGTACCGACCGGTTAGCCAAGGGTGGACGCCCTGTAGGCCGGGCCGACCGCAGCCCGCGCGGCGCGGGCTTTCCCGGTTTGACGCAAGTCTTGGCCTCCGTAGCATCGACTCTCTTCCCTTCCCCCATCGGAGTTCCCCATGAAACTCAAAGCCTTCCTGACCACAACGGCGCTCGCAGCCTGCCTGGTCG
>JAYSVE010000232.1:0-2063 GCA_043718725.1 Methylibium sp. | reverse complement strand
CGCAGACGCCGCGCAGGCTCTAACCACGATCGACGGGTTCCATCTGGTCATCGAGGCCCTGAAGCTCAACGACATCGACACGATCTTCGGCCTGCCCGGCATTCCCATCACCGACCTCACCCGCATGGCGCAGGCCGAAGGCATGCGGGTCATCTCGTTCCGTCACGAGCAGCACGCCGGCAACGCCGCCGCGGCCGCTGGCTTCCTGACCCAGAAGCCCGGGATCTGCCTGACCGTGTCGGCCCCCGGCTTCCTCAATGGCCTGACCGCGCTGGCCAACGCGACGGTGAACTGCTTCCCGATGATCCTGATCAGCGGCTCCTCCGAGCGCGAGGTCGTCGACCTGCAGCAGGGCGACTACGAAGAGATGGACCAGCTCGCCATCGCCAAGCCGTTGTGCAAGGCGGCCTATCGGGTGCTCCACGCCGAGGACATCGGCGTCGGCATCGCGCGCGCCATCCGGGCCGCGCTGTCCGGCCGGCCCGGGGGCGTCTACCTCGACCTGCCCGCCAAGTTGTTCGCGCAGACGATGGACGCCGAGGCGGGCAAGCGCTCGCTGATCAAGGTCGTCGACCCGGCCCCGCGCCAGATCCCCGCGCCCGATTCGGTGCAACGTGCGCTGGCCTTGCTCAAGGGCGCCAAACGCCCGCTGATCCTGCTGGGCAAGGGTGCCGCCTACGCGCAGGCCGACGCCGACATCCGCGCGCTGGTCGAGCAAACCGGCATCCCTTACCTGCCGATGTCGATGGCCAAGGGCCTGTTGCCCGACAACCATGCGCAGTCGGCATCGGCCGCGCGCTCCTACGTGCTGGCCGAGGCCGACGTGGTGATGCTGGTCGGCGCGCGCCTGAACTGGCTGCTGTCTCACGGCAAGGGCAAGACCTGGGGCGCACCGAATGCGAAGCAGTTCATCCAGATCGATATCGCGCCGACCGAGATCGACAGCAACGTGGCCATCGCCGCGCCTTTGATCGGCGACATCGGCTCGTGCGTGTTGGCGCTGCTGGGTGGCATCGGCTCCCAATGGGCCAGGCCGCCGGCCGAGTGGCTGGGGGCGATCGCCGAGCGCCGCGACAAGAACCTGTCGAAGATGGCGGCCACGCTGGCGCTGAACCCTTCGCCGATGAACTTTCACAGCGCGCTGGGGGCGGTCCGCGACGTGGTCAAGGCGCGCCCGGACGTGATCGTCGTCAACGAAGGCGCCAACACGCTGGACTTCACGCGCAGCATCGTCGACATGTACGAGCCGCGCAAACGCCTGGACGTCGGCACCTGGGGCATCATGGGCATCGGCATGGGCTTTGCCGTCGGCGCGGCCGTGACCACCGGCAAGCCGGTCATCGCGATCGAAGGTGACAGCGCCTTCGGCTTTTCGGGCATGGAGGTCGAGACGATCTGCCGCTACGAGCTGCCGATCTGTGTGGTCGTCTTCAACAACAACGGCGTCTATGGCGGGACCGACGTCAACCCGACCGGCGGCAAGGATGTGGCGCCCACGGTGTTCGTCAAGGGCGCGCGCTACGACAAGCTGATGGAGGCCTTCGGTGGCGTCGGCGTCCACGCCACCACCCCGCAAGCGCTGAGCACGGCGATGAACGAAGCGCTGCGCTCCGGCAAGCCGACCCTGATCAACGCCGTGATCGATGAAACCGCGGGCACCGAGAGCGGCCGAATCACCAGTCTGAACCCGCAAACCGCGGCGAAGAAGAAATAATCCCAGTCCACCGAAGGAGAACCCCCATGACCAAAGCACTTGACGACATCAAGATCATCGACTTCACCCATGTTCAAGCCGGCCCCGCCTGCACCCAGATGCTGGCCTGGTTCGGCGCCGACGTCATCAAGGTCGAGCGCCCCGGTTCGGGCGACGTGACCCGCAGCCAGTTGCGCGACATCCCGAATGTGGACGCGCTGTACTTCACCCAGCTCAACAGCAACAAGCGCTCGCTCACCCTCGACACCAAGACGGCCGAAGGCAAGGAAGTGCTCGAGAAGCTGATCAAGGTCAGCGACGTGATGGTCGAGAACTTCGGCCCCGGCGCGCTCGACCGCATGGGCTTCAC